>CALHRB010000270.1 GCA_938038165.1 Candidatus Kapaibacterium sp.
CGACTCGATTGGAAGAGGAGGTAAAGAGAGGCAAATTTTCATAATTGCCAGCGAACTGCTTGCTCGTGGATATGATATTCACATAGTATCTATGAATAAAAGTCCAATTAGTTATATTGATGAATACTTTTTTCCATTAGAGCGAATTATTTTTTTGAAAGGTAAAAAATTTAGTAAAATAATTTCTTTATTGAAGATAATTTCCTCCAATATGAATTCAATAATATTGGCATTTGATACAATTTCAGCTTTTATTTGTCTTGTTAGTTATAAACTTTTTAATATCGTTTTTATCAACTGTAGCATCAGACATGGGATCAGATTAAAAAAATTTAGTCATTATTTCAGATCTTTTGTGGCAAGGCTATCCCCTTATGTGATTGCTAATTCATACGCTGGGTTAAAAGCTAATAAATTAAAAAAAAATAGTCGCAGATTTGTTTTATATAATGGTAATCCACAAATAGGCAAGGTATTAATTAGTCCGGAGAGGAAAAGTTATTTACGAGAGAATTTATTTGGACATATAATTCAAAGTCACGATCTGGTTTTTATTTCAGTTGCAAATTTTGTCCCCTATAAAGATTACTTTACGGTTTTTAAAGCTCTGGAAAAATTTAAGGAAAAGAGAAAATTTTATTACATTATCATTGGGGATGGAATTATGAGAATGCAAATTGAAGAAGAAATAAAAATACGTGGATTAGAAAATGTCGTCATTTTAATAGGGCAAACAAATAAAGTTTTTGATTATTTAATGGCATCAGATGTTTTTATTCATTCATCCAGAGGTGAGGGTTTATCTAATGCTATCCTTGAATCGCTTATCGCTGGTCTTCCGGTTATAGCGACTGATGTGGGTGGAAACAGAGAAATTCTTCAGCCTGAATATTCTCGTTTGTTTGCATTCCAGGATTATTTGGTTTTGTATAAAATATTAGAAACTGAATTAAATATTCTTTTGGAAAATACAAAAGATAAGTCTGTTTTTACCCCTGTCTTAAATAATTTTAGAGTTGAGGTTATGATTGGTAATCTGGAAAAAATTCTTAACAAAGCTGTTGCATGAATATACCTGTAATTTACTATCATTCAATTGCTCCAGTAAAGAGTGAAAAGTGGTTTAGAAATTATTTAACGCTTGAAACCAAATATTTTGAAGCTCACCTTAGATTATTTAAGAATCTGGGATATAAGTCAATATCACTCGATGAATTTTATGGTTTAATGATATCAAACGTAAATGTAAAAGAAAAGTTTGTAGTTTTTACATTTGATGATGGTTATTTAGATAATTATGTTTTTGCAGCACCTTTATTAAAAAAATATGGATTTACAGGCACGGTTTTTATCAATACTGATTATATTGACAAAAAAACAAACTTCAGATGCAGTATAGAAGATTATTGGTCTGGCAAGGTTGGATGGGATGAATTGCCAACATTAGGTTTCTTAAATGCTGAGGAGATTCAATATATTGACAAATCAGGAATTTTAAAAGTTGAATCCCACACTAAAACTCACGATAAATATGTAGTTTCTGATAAAATAATAGATTTTCATTACCCCGGTAGAGATTGTCTTTATCCAATCGTAGAAATTTATCCTGAAGAAAAACCCTACTATATTGGCAATAATAATTTTGAAAAGCTTTTGCCATTCGGAACGCCATTCTTTGAACGAAAATCTTCAGTTATTGTAAGAAAAGTAGATATAAATCCGGAGTTAATATCAGAAATCACTTATATACTTAATCCAATTATTTCATCAACAAATTATGATAAAAGATTTTTCTTTTCAAAAATAGAAAGAGTCTATAATAATTATAAAATTAACAATAATACCATAACTGCTATTGAATCTGAACAAGAATATGAAAAACGCGTTTATGAAGAACTTTTTATCAGCAAATCAGTGTTAGAAAATATACTATCTCGTAAAGTAGATTTTTTATGCTGGCCGCATGGTGATAATAATGAAATAAGTAATAAAATAGCAGAACAAGTTGGTTATAAAGCAACTACTTTAGGGAAGGGACAGATTTATAAAAATCAGAATCTATTGAGATTTGACCGTTTTGGTCTTGCAAATGTCCGTAACAGCTTGCTGTTTACAAATCTTAAAACACGCTATAAAATAGGTGAATATCAGAAAGAATTTCCCTGGTACCTATTTTCAAAACTATATCATTTCATTAATCGCTAATTATGAAATATCTTATCAGGGTAGATAAAAAGAATTTTAATACAAAAATCATCGAGAACATTGAAATTGATGCTCCTGATGTTTTAAGAACCCCCGTTTACATTGAAAACCCAAATGGAAAAATTTTAATTATAGGTGATTGCATTAATTTATCAGTTCAAATATCGGCATTAAAACAAAGTAACAGACTTGAAACTATTATAGCTAACTTAAATGGTAATTTTCATTTATATTTCTTTGACAAAATAAATAATAAATTATTTGTTTTTAATTCATTGTGGGGTATTATACCGATTTATTATAAAATCACTAAGGAAAGTGCCTTTTTTGGATCTTCTCTAAAACTCAT
>CALHRB010000271.1 GCA_938038165.1 Candidatus Kapaibacterium sp.
CTACCAGAGGGAGGAATTTACAACATCAGATTAAAACTTAGCAGTTGTCTTAATGATGTCCCAGAGAAAATTAAGAATGGTTTCAGGGAGACTAAAAAGACAGAGAAAATTAGAAACTTTGTTTATGTTTTTTCAGCTTTAACAGAATGTAGAGATTATCTTGAACTGATAGATGCATTAAAATATGCAAATACCGAACCTATAAAAAAAGAAGTAGATGCTCTTGGGCGTTTGCTCTCTGATGACAGTTATCCATTAAGATATGAATATTAGTTTTTGAAATTATTATGTCAAGTTTTACCTCATTAGAAGTAGGAAAAAGGGCACTGGCTGCTCAAAGGCTTGGACTGGACGTAACAGGCAATAATATTGCCAACGTCAATACTTCAAATTATTCAAGAAGGGCTGCAAATCTTTCGGAAACAGATCCTAAGCTAACAACGACAGGTTACATTGGAACAGGTGTCCTTGTCGATACCTTGAGAACTTTCAGGGAAGAGTTCTTTGACAAGGAAATCAGAAAAAATGTAGCAAAAAAAGCAGCTTATGAAAACGAAGAAAAGGCAGTAAGTAAAATCGAAGCTATATTGGGTGAGCCATCAGAAAATGGTCTTAGCGAATTAATGACAGAGTTTTTCAATTCATTTGAAAATCTTTCTGTCAAGCCAGATGATTTGGGATTAAGGAGTAATGTCCTTGCCAAAGCTGAGTCTTTAGTTGAAAGATTTCATACCATTTCCTACCAATTGACTGAAATGAGGAAGCAGACAATTTCCGAACTCAGTCAATCTGTTAATGATATAAATAAACTATTGAATGAAATCGCTGATTTGAATGTTAAGATAGTTTCTGCAAAAGCTCAGACAGGTACTGATATCCAGTCTTTTATTGATAAGAGAGTTGAAAAGCTCGAAAATTTGTCCTCTTTAGTTGGAATTCATACTACTTCCAATGACTCAGGAAGTATTAATGTCTTTGTCAATGGCATTAATGTTGTTACTGGTAATGTTGCTGAGAGATTAAGGTTAGTCGAATACGTGAATCCATTTTCCGGTGAACAGACTTTGAGATTAGCCACTGTTGATCAAAATGAAGCCATTAAAAATTATGTTTCTCCGCAGGATGGAATTGTCTATAGTAATTTAAGAATATATAACGTAGTATTGGATGATCTTGAATCAAGCAATTCGTTTTCAGTTGCCAAACAATTAGATGAGTTAGCATCAGCTTTTGTGCAGAAGTTCAACGCTATTTCCGTTACTGGCTGGGGTCTTGATGATAATGATTTGTTGCCTCCGGGTAGGTATTTCTTCGAACCAGCTCTTGGGACAGTTAAAGCGTCAAATATAAGATTGTCAGATGATATTAAGAATAATCCGAGAAATATACCAACTTCTGATGCTCCCGCTGAACCCGGTAATAATAATATTTGTCTGAAATTTGCCAGATTATCCACTGATTCCACCTTCGTTGACTCTAAAACCGCAATTGATTATTATGCTTATTTCCTGGCTTCGATTGGTACGATTGGAAGTGAAGCAACGAGCGGGCGAAAAACTACCGACCTGATTTCCCAGCAGCTAACTAACCAAAGAGAAGCTGTCATAGGAGTGAATCTGGACGAAGAAGCTGTCAACCTGATTAAATTCCAAAAAGCTTTCGAAGCCTCGTCAAGGGTTATAAATATGACAAACGAGATTTTAGCAACCATTGTTAATTTAGGAAGATAAGTTATGAGAGTAACGCAAAAATCAATTTATGTTCCTTTTCAAAAATCACTGCAGGACATTCAGGAAAGAAAATTTGCAGAGGAAACCCGCTTGACAACCGGAAAAAATTTTAATACGATTTCGGATAATCCTTCAAAGCTTGCCAATGTTAAACGCCTTACTGATATGATATCAAGGACTGAGAAATATCAAGACAATATTCAATACGCTATAAACGAACTTAGAGCCGTCAGCGATGTGATTGATTCTATCTCTGACAAGCTTCATCAGATAAGACAACTTGCAATTGATGCTTCTAATGTCGGGAATTCAAGTAATTTATCTACTCTCGGTACTTACATTAAAGGTTTAATCGAAGATGTTGTCAATACAGCCAATCAAACTTATAACGGACAGTTTCTTTTTGGCGGCACAAAGACGACCGAAAATTCGATAATTCCAACACCACCCGAAGAAAATAATCTTCCGTTTGAATTAATAAAAATTGAAGCTACTCCAGAAAATCCATCGGGCTTAGTGGTTGCTTTCAAGGGAAATTTTTCCGATAGAATTTTAAACAAAGATAGCTTAAGTAGTGAAGTTATTAATACAAAAGCCGATGAATTATTTGGAGAAGGTGGCAAAAAAATGTTTGAATCTTTAATAGACTTGTATAATCTACTGGCTTATAACGAAAATGGCCAGTTGAGAAAGGACACTGAAGTTTTCAAAGCTGAGGAAATTGCAAGACTTGATTTGTATCAAAAAGAAATTGCCGGATTTAATGAACAAATGAACGGAGTAGCTGCGCGGAATGGAATAAGAATGAACAGATTTGAACTCATAAATGAACAGTTAAATAATGAAATCATTAGGCTCAAAGGTTACAGGTCTGTTGATGAAGATACTGATTTTGCAGAAACTGTTATGAAATTGAATAAAGAGCAAACAGCTTTGCAATATACTTTGCAGGTCGGTGCTAAACTTGGGAGTCAGACTCTTTTTGATTTTTTAAGATAATTTGAAATTCGATTATGAAAGCAAGCACAGCAATTGGAATAATATTAGGCTTTTTGGCTATTTTCGGTGCTTTTATATGGGAGGGGGGGCAGATTAATACTCTGATAATGCTTCCGGCTATGTTGATTGTTTTTGGAGGAACTCTTGCTGCAGGGCTCGCAGGAACATCAATGGAACAAATTCTAAAAATGCCCAAACTTATTTGGCTTGCTTTTTTTCCTCCTCATTATAATCAAAGAGAAATAATAGACCAAATAGTTGATTTTGCTACAGTCGCCCGAAGGGAAGGCATCCTTGCTGTTGAATCCAAGTTGATTGATGTGAAACATCCTTTCCTAAGAAAACTTTTCACTCTTTGTATTGATGGGATTGATCCTGAATCGCTCCAGAAAACTGTTGAGTCCGAAATCAGCTTTGTTTCAAACAGACACAACACCAACATAAATTTCTTTGTTAAACTCGGCGGTTATTCACCTACTATGGGAATTATCGGCACCGTTATGGGCTTAATAGCAACCCTTGCTGCTGCTGGTTCAGACCCGAACACTTTGATTCATCATATTGCTTCTGCTTTTATAGCTACTATGTGGGGTATTTTTATGGCTAACATCGTTTGGCTTCCAATCGGTGACAAGCTGAAAACGATGCACAACGAAGAGATGAGTCTTTTCCAATTAATGCTTGAGGGTGTGATGGCTGTTCAAGTTGGCGAAACCCCTTCGGTTATAAGAAATAAATTAATCGGTTCATTCCCATTGAAAGAACAACAAGCAATATTAGAGGAACAACTTATCAAACAGGCAAGTTTTGCAAAGCATCAGGTTTATACTACGGAGGAAGTCGCCTGATATTAAAGCCAACTTTCTCTATCAGTTTTTTTAATTTGCTCAACTATTTTTTTTATTTCTTGTGCTCTGTCTTTTGGACAGACAAGTACTGCATCTTCAGTAACAACTACTACAAAATTATCTAATCCCAATCCCGTAAAAAGTATTTTATTATTAGATTGATTGATGATAGTTGAATTTTCAGAATCCAGCAGAATAATATTACCATCAAGTATGTTTGAATTTTCATCTAAATGCCTAAATCTATCGAGTGAGTCCCAGGAGCCAATATCGTCCCAATCGAAAAGAGCCTTTGCAACAACAACCTCTTTGGCTTTCTCCATTAAACCATAATCAATAGAAATATCAGGAAATTTGGAAAATATCTCTTTTGCTTCATTAAGAGGTCCATTTAAAGCGGAATCATCCTTGTTCAAATAAACATCCCTTAAACTCAGAATTTTTGTTCCGACTTCTGGCAAACAATCTGTCATATCCTCGATAAATTTGTCAATTCTCCAAAAAAACATACCACTATTCCAAAGGAATTTATCTGAATTCATAAAGAATCTGGCTTTTTGGATATCAGGTTTTTCGTGAAAACTTTTTACCTTCGAAATCTCGAAATTCTGCGAATTGAAATCAAAAGGAGTTTCTAATTCAATATATCCAAATCCTGTTTCAGGCCTGCTTGGTTTAATTCCAATGGTTGCAAGGACTTTATTTTGACTGACAAAATTCATCAAATTTTCTATTGTATTTTTGAAACCGTCTATTGGATGAATCAATTGATCGGCTGTTAGAACTGCCATAATTATTTCACTGGGATCATAAGCATAATCATACTTGGCTAAGGCAATGCCAGCGGCTAATGCAAGGCAGGGAGCGGTATTACGCTTATATGGCTCTGCTATTACATTTTGTGGTGGGAACTGACTCAGAACCTTCCTTATTGGTGATAAAAGCAATTCTCCAGTGATAATGAATATATCATCCACAGGTATTATTCCGCTTATCCTTTCGATTGACTCTTCCAGCAGGGTCTTATCAGAATTCAGGTTCAATAATTGTTTTGGTTTTCTTCTCCTGCTCAGGGGCCAGAATCTTTCGCCGGATCCGCCAGCCATAATTACCGCTATTTTCTTCATTATGAATTTTACTTTTGGATTAACAAAACATACAATAATAATAAAAAAAATAATGTAACGTTTTAGGTTAATGTGTTAGTAACAAGGGTTAAGTTGACAAGAGCAAAAAAAATAATAACTTATTTATTTAGCATATATTTTTTATGCCTTCTTTCATTTTCTTATTTTCCTTACGGTCACAATTGCAATAGTTGCAGTTCAAATAATGTTTGTTCTTTATCCGAAAAGCCAAATAACAAAAATGAAAATATTATTGAACCTCATTCCTGCTTTCTATGTATTATAATATCAATAGCAAATAATACTTTATCAACCGACTCTATTTATTTTGATTCAAATCAAAATTCAAAACCAACTCAGGCATACCCTGATTATTTTATTTTATTACAAAAAAAATATAATAAATTAAAAGAAAGAGCTCCTCCTTTGTCCTCCTAAATCTCAAAAATTTAATTAACTTATTTTTTAAAACATTTAGGAGAGAAATTATGTTTAATACAAAATTTTTCATTGTATTATTATTTGGTGTTTTTCTTTCATTATTTTTTTATTCTTGTTCCGAAAGCAATCCAACTGAGGATGAAGACCATTATGAAGCTGCCGGTTTGTTGCTAAAACAGGGCAATGCTATCTTTATGAGAATTTTTGAAACAAAAATAGATGATAACTATAATCAGTCAATTATCCTGAAAACAGGCTCTGAATCATTGGTTTTCTCTGTTGTGTTTCTTAATGAAAACGGAAATGAATTACCAGAACCAACTGATGCTAATAAATCATTCGACTGGGTCATTGATGATAAAACTATTGTAATTCTTGAATACGATAATAAAAACAAATGGTCATTCAGATTGAAAGGATTGATAGAAGGGACAACAAATCTTGAATTGAGACTGAATCATAATGATCATCCGGATTTTAAAACGCCTAAGATACCTGTTATTGTCGGCAAATAATGAAATTCATAACGTATTTTATTTTTTTGCTTTTAATCCTGGTTTCAGGAGCTTTAGCGGAAGTGGCAGATACTAACTCTTTTAGTTTTCTGATTATAGATGCACAAAGTAATAAATCTGTCCCTTCCGCTAACATTTTCATCGAAGATATAAAAACTAATTATGTCACTGATGAGGATGGAATGCTTACCTTGTCAGATTTGAAGTTAGGCAAATATCATATTGAAGTAAAAAAGATTGGATATAAAACACTTCATTATGATATAGTTATTGATTCTTCAATAATTAATACCTGCCTGATTTTCAGGTTAGTGCCAATCTCATTTTTCAAACCAACCGTTATAGTAACAGGCAGCAGTTTCAGCTCAAAATATGACGAAATTTTTTCAAATATTGGAAATCTTGAAGGCAAAGAGCTCCAAAGAGAGATGGGAATGTCCTTAGCTTCAACTTTGAAGAACGAAGTTGGTGTTTCTATTAGGTCAATGGGTCCGGCTCCTGCACGACCGGTTATCAGAGGACTTGGTGGTAATAGAATTATGATATCTCAGGATGGGAATGATATAAGCGATTTATCAGGAACATCGCCAGACCACTCTGTTACACTCGAACCCTTTAATATTGAGCGTATAGAGGTAATCAGAGGACCAAAAGTCCTGCTTTTTACTCCAATTTCTATTGGCGGAGTTGTGAACGTTGTGAAAAATGATTTGCCCTATCAAAGAAGCGAAAAAATTACTGGAATGGTCAGTGCCTTCTCAGAAACTGCAAATAAAGGATTTCTCGGTTCTTATAATATTACAGTGCCATTCCAACCATTTTATTTGTTCAGCAATTTAAGTTACAAAAAAGCAAACGATATCAGAATGCCTGATAGTATTTTGAAAAATACTGCACTGAGTACTCTTGATTATACGCTCGGCACAGCATTGAATATTGATTCGGTCTTTTCATCGGTAAGTTTTTCCGAATTTGATTCAAAATATGGTATTCCTGGAGGATTTGTAGGTGCTCATCCTAAAGGAGTTTATATTGAAATGCTTAAAAGGACAATAAACTTAAAAAACATAATCCACCTTCACTATGATTTTATAGATAATATAGAACTTCAATTTGGCAGGGTTTATTATAATCACAAAGAATTTGAATCAAACAGGTCTTTAGGAGCTGAATTTGCATTTTCTAATTATTCTGGCAGTGTTATTTTCAATCAGAATCGCTCTTTCATTTTTGATAATGGTTCATTTGGTGCTTCTTTTAATATTAGAGATTTGAAAATGGGGGGATATGTTTTTACCCCACCCACCACTTCATCGAATTTTTCTATTTACACTTACCAAAATATCTCTTTTGATAAAATCAATCTTTACTTCGGACTTCGATATGATTATACTGGCTTTTTACCGAAA
>CALHRB010000272.1 GCA_938038165.1 Candidatus Kapaibacterium sp.
TTGAAAAATTAAAATTTAGTTATTATTCAAGAGTAAGTTATATAATTGTATTGATACTTGTGTTCAGAATAATTTTTTTTCTATCCTTTTCGATAACTGAAAAAGAAGCAGGAGCCCAAAAAACAGTTGAATTTATTGATCATCTTGGTCAGGAGAAGTTTATTTATCTTTTTCATTTTTATAATTCCTCCGATACCCTTAATCCACAGCTTGAATGGTATTTCAGAATTAATGAAACAAGCAAAAAAAAGCGACCGGAAGAAATAAAAATTTCTCTGAAAACAAATAATTTGGACATCAGGGGAATAAGAAAAACCGATAACTATGCAAACCTATTTTTGGTTTATTATTTGCCACAATCTTTGGAATTGTCGCAAATGGTGGTTAATGATTTAGCTCAGACAAGAACAATTGTCTTACAGACAAGAAAATATATTATTTTTGGTAGGAAAAAGTCAGACCGACCAACCGGCTATTGGATTTAAAAATTTATTTTATTTCGATTCTTTTCATAAGAGCATCAATGGACATGATAAATTCAATATTAATATTTGCCAAAATTTCCTTAAAATCATTTTTTAGATTACCACCAACCAAAATGTTTGTTTCCGGCAGATAAGACTTCAATTTCTTTAAATTAGTTAATAACAGAGAGTCATTTTCGGGATAAATTATACTTAAAATAACGTATTTTGAATTTGATTGCTTAGCTGCCGAAGCAATTTCTTCGCTTGGCACGTTAGCACCGAGATAAATGGAATTTAGACCAATAGTTGTTGCTAAAACCGCTATAGCGGCTGCGGCAAGTTCGTGATGTTGCCCGAAAGGTGTGCAAATTATAACATTAGGGGCAAACTCGGATATCAACTCACTTTCTTTCATATCCAGAAGAAAGCTTTTGAAAATTGCTGTAGCAAAATGCTCGTGGGATATTCTAAGCCTACCATCCCGCCACATTTCACCTATGATTTGAAATAATGGCAATATGATTTCAGTTATTAAGACTTTTTTGGGAAATCTGACTTTTAATTCGTCAAGGTTTTGTCTAATTTTTCTTTCATCCAAAGCTTTGATTAATTTTATGAATTTTGATATGAATTCATTATAGTTATAATTTTCCCGGGAGAAACTTTGTTGATCCTTTACAGGGCTATCATTTAAAGATTTTAATTCCTCATAAGTTAAATTTGCGATAGTACCAATTCTAAATCCTTTATGAGTGAGTTCATTTAGCAATTTTAGTTTTTTTATATCTTCGTCTGAATATAATCTTCGGTTTGATTCAGTTCTTGCGGGCAGAAGAGCCTTGTAGCGGAGTTCCCAAGCCCTGATTACATTTTTTGTCAGCCCGGACATTTGGGCAGCTATTTCTATAGTATAATTCATCATGTCGAAATTAAAGAATAAATATCAGAAAAAAAATTTTTTAAAATTATACAAAAACTATACAATAATCGTAAAATATATACGATTATTGTATTGAATGTTTATTTATAAAATTCAAATGTTTTCAAAATGCTTAAATATACTGTAATTAAAACAATGCATCATTTAAATAGAATTTATTTAAAAGTTCTACAAATTTTATACAATTATACAAATAATCATACGTTTAAATTTACAACTAATTTTTACAATTAATAGGAGTTAAAAAATGAATAAATACAAATTAATTATAGTAGCTTTTCTTGTGCAAATTTTCATCTTTAGTTCGGCTTTTGCTAGCACTGCACGAGTTCAGGTTATACACAATTCAGCAGATAGAGCGGCTGCAGAAGTTGATATCTGGCTGAACAACGTTCTTTTGCTGGATAATTTCAAGTTCAGACAGGCAACACCATTTGTTGATGCACCAGCCGGAGTTCCAATTACAATTTCAATCCAGCCATCTAATAGCAAGGATACTGTTGGAGCATTAGCAAAATTCACTTATACGCTTGAAGCAGGAAAAAAATATATTATAATTGCAAATGGTATTGTTATACCAGCCGGATATAATCCCGTAAAACCATTTAACTTGTATGTATATGATATGGGAAGAGAAGAAGCAAGTAATTCAAATAATACAGATGTATTGGCATTTCACGGATCAACAGATGCACCAACAGTAGATGTGGTTGAATCACTCGTAGGAGCAGGGACAATTATTGACAATTTTGAATATGGAAAATTTGCTGGATATTTAGAGCTTCCGAATGAGAATTTCAAACTTGATATAAAAGATGAAAGCGGAACAACAACTGTCATCAGCTACAATGCACCTTTAAAGGATTTAAATTTAAAAGGAAAGTCATTTGTATTAATGGCATCAGGCTTTTTAAACCCGGCAGCCAATAATAATGGCGAAGGTTTTGGATTATTCGCAGTCTTAAATGATGGAACAGTTGCTGCATTGCCGCAAAGCACAATGTCAAATGTAATTGAAAACAGTTTCATAAACAAATTATTTACAAATTATCCTAATCCTTTTAGCGAAGAAACAAACATAACCTTTAATGTTGAAAATCCGGGAAGAGTAATAGTTAATATTTATGACTATAGAGGGAAGTTAATAACAACATTACTTGATGATGTTTTACAATCTGGTGAGCAAAAAATAAAATTTTCATCAAACACTCTCCCGAGCGGAATATACTCTTATAAAATTTTAATAGATTCAAATGTCTTCTATGGAACAATGAGTGTTGTAAAATGAATTTGAAAACTTAATTGAATTAATTGAAGAGCTTCTAATTTACAGAAGCTCTTTTTTTTAATTGATTGAATTTTGTGTAAGAATACTCTTTTGCTATATTTGTAAGTTTTGTAATTATATAGAATGAATTATTTAGAATTCGAAAAGATTGTGATAAAAACACTATTAAAAATATTAATATTTGATTTACTCTTGTTTTGTTGTTTATCATTGCCATTGAAATCTGAGGATGAAGTTTACCTTAGAGATACGACAATTGAAAGAGGGACAAATTACATTATTCCAATATATGGAACAATTAATATATCCCCGATTGAGAATATAATTCTCGAATTTGAGTATGATGCCAGAATAATAAATATAAATTCAGTAGCAGGCGATCCCAATTTCATAATAAAGCCTAAAAGTCCTAGTGTTCAACATCAACTGAGGGAAATGAACAATGCCATATTAATTGTCAGTTCAAACGAAGCGCAGGCAAAAAACAATGGAGTAATATGTCATTTCGAAGTTGAAGGATTGGTTTTTTCTGATTCTATCGCTGATATATTTTTGAATAGAGTAATCATAAATGGAATTGAAAGAGCTGAGCTAAAAGGCAAAATTGGAACAATAAAAGTTCGAGGTCAGTCATTTTTGCCTAATTTCCCGGATAATTTGGGCTTGAACTATCCAAACCCATTCTCTAACGAAACAAGATTAGAGTTCAATCTCGAAAATTCCTCCCCAATTTCATTTTTTATTTTTAATTCGGGCGGCAAGGAAATATATTCTTCAAGAAATACTCCAGAAATATTTGATGTTTTTAGTTATAGCGGTGATTTGATTGTTGAACCATTCGAAAAAACGTTATCCAGAGGAAAGTACTATGTCTTGTTCAGACCGCCAACTTATGATTTTGCGTCTGGGGTATATTTTTTTGGAATGAAGACCGACAAAGGCTATTACAACAGAAGTTTTTCAGTCATAAAATAATTTGAAATTGAATAGAAGGTTTTAATGAACAATTCAGAAAACAAAACAAAGAGAAAATGTTACTATTCAATTATATTAAAACTTGAATTAATTTTACTTTTTATATTCATCAATAATATATATTCATTTTCCCAGCAAATTGAAGGCAAAGACACATCAGATTATAAACCAAAAAAATATTTAAAGGTAAAAAACCCTGTTGGCACAGAGTTCTGGCTGTGTTTTATGAAAAATTACAAGGAGGACAAACGTCCGAGTCAGGTTCAGGATTTAATATTAGAGCTTTTTATAACCGGAGATGAGGATTCAAAAGTTAGGATAGAGATAGATGGAATAGGTTACAGGCAAAATGTTAACGTCCCTGCAGGAACAGTACAGAACGTCAAAATTCCAGCAGAAGCTCAGGTGAAAAGCGATCAGGTGTTAGAGCGGCTTGCTGTTCACATAACATCAGACAAACCGGTTTCAGTTTATGGACTAAACCGAAGATTTCAGACAACAGACACATATCTTGCCCTTCCTACAGAGGTTCTGGGAACTGAATACAGAGCAATGTGCTATACAGTTTCTGATGGTCTAATGCCTCAGATAGCAATTGTAGCAACAGAAAATAATACCGAAGTTGAAATAACACCCTCGGCAAATCTTGTGCTGCATAGGAAAGGTGTTCCTTTCAAGGTTCAACTAAGGAAGGGAGATGTTTATCAATTTGCATCATTGTTTGAGATTAATAGCGAATGCGATCTAACCGGCACTTTAATAAAATCGAACAACAAAATTGCCGTGTTTAGTGGTCATCAATGTGCCTATGTTACACCAAAAATAATAGCCTGTAATCATCTCGTCGAACAAATGCCACCCCTTCCATCCTGGGGCAGACATTTTTACCTTGGCAGATTCGATACAAGGTCAAACTACACATTTCGTGTTCTTGCTAATGAGAGTCAGACAAGGGTTTTTCTGGATTCAAGGCTGATCAGAACTCTTGGAAGCGGCGAATTTTGGGATAGCACACTTAGCCGAGATATTCAGATAACAGCTAACAAGCCTATATTAGTAGCTCAATATTCTCAAGGATTCAAAAACGGCGATTCTATTGGCGATCCGATGATGTTGCTGGTAAGTCCCACTCAACAGTTTCTTCAACAATACAGGTTTGCAACCCCTGTGAACGGAAGCTGGAAGCATAGGATAAATGTTGTCGTTCCAACAGTTGGAATAAAGTCAATGAAACTAAACGGCGAACCAATAGACCAAAGGCTCTTTAAGCCATTGGGTTTGAGCCGTTACTCTATTGCCTATATTCCCATTCCCTACGGAAGTCACTTTATTGAGGGAGATTTGCCATTCGGAATGTACTCTTATGGCTTTGGTTTCGATAGAGATGCATTCGATGCGTATGGAACCATGGCCGGGCAATCATTTCAGGATTATGAGCCAGCAAATGATACATTGCCTCCGATGGCAGAAGAGACAGAAACTATTAATATGATGAAAGTTGTTTTCAGGGACGACAGGGTTGATGATTCAGGAATAAAACTCATCGAATTAATAGAAAATCTGGGATTAAAAATTCAGATTCCAAAAATAGAAGAAGGCAGTCCACAAGTCGAGATCACCGTAAAGCCGGACCAACAAGGGGTAATTAGCAGAGCGTATTTGGAAGCAACAGATTTAGCCGGTAATAAATCAGTTTTTTCAATTTGCTATACGCTTGACAACCGAACACAGAGATTTTATTTCTATCTGACACAAGGAAAAACCGAGAGTTGCTTTCCAGATCCTGGCTATCAAATAGGTGCTTTTGTTAAAGTTTCGGGTTTCTTTCATTCTGCTGATTTCTCCACTTCTGGAAATATTTCGGCTCAAGGGAAATTTGGGGAGTCTTTTGGGACTGGAGGTTTGTTTGGAATTTATTTTGGCAGAAAATTTACAAATGAATTTGCAGGTTCTGCAAGGCTATCGTTTGAAAAATACGGGGGAACTCTCGATGCTCCTGACTCTGTCATAAAAAGAGTTAGAATGCCAAACGGCGATCTGAAGCCATTTCAGGAAAGCCGATTATTGAGACTAACCGGTGTCTTTATTCATCTTGGATTGGGTGGGGAGTATTTTTTCAACCAATATAGTTATGCTTTTGCAGGTTTAAATTTTGGTTTGAACCTCTCCAAATCAATAGAATTGCAAAGGCAAATTCTAATACCTGATAATTTTACATATACTGACGGCACAAGAACTCATATAGATCTGGAAGATGAACAAATGCTGAACAGCCTGAGTTTTCTGAGATTGGGTTTTCTTGCTGGTTTAGGTTTAACATATCCAATAAATCATTTGTTTTCGGCTTATGTTGAGACACAATTCACTCATCATTCAGGCGATATAATAAATGACGGCATTTGGGGATTGAATCAGATTTCACTTCAAGCCGGCATAAGATACAGGTTTTTTCCTTGATAATCTTATTCTAACAGATGAATTTTAAACCTTTATTCAGGGTTTTTAGCGTTTTTCAGAAGGAATTAAATAGCGAATTACGAAATCGGTATTCAATTTCAGCTGTAGTTTTATTTATAATAACAACTATTACAATAGTATTATTTGCCTCAGCGGGCGAAGATATAACACCCGGCATGGCAGCCGGATTAATTTGGATTATTATGTTTTTTTCTGCTATGACCGGCTTAGGTAGAAGCTTTGTGAGTGAAGAAGAAAGAGGAACAAGCCTTTATTTGAAGCTTTCGACGACCTCAGGAGCAATTTTCTTTGGAAAGTTGATTTTTAATATTGTTTTATCAATCTCATTGAACACGATAGCAGTATTATTATTTTTCCTTTTTATAGACTCAGTAATTTTAAGAGTTTTTGAAACTTTTTTAATCACTCATATTCTTGGTAGTATTGGAATAGCAGGCGCTTCGACTATTATATCAGCAATAATAGCAAGAGCTAATACTAAAGGAGCATTATTTCCTGTATTATCCTTTCCAATAATATTACCACTTTTGATGTTTGGAATAGAAACAACAATGTTTTCGCTTGATGGGACGCCATTCGATTCAGCCTTGAACAACTTTGGAATGATGTTTTCCTATTGCGGATTAATCATCACACTGTCTTATTTTCTTTTCGATTTTGTCTGGAAGGAGTAATATTTCTTTTCTGCCTTCACAGGTTAACTTAAAATCACTTTGAGAAAATAAAAAAAAATAGTATTTTTGTAGTTCTTCAAAAAGGGCGAATAGCTCAGGTGGTATAGAGCGCCTGCCTTACAAGCAGGAGGTC
>CALHRB010000273.1 GCA_938038165.1 Candidatus Kapaibacterium sp.
GTTTCGGTGGTTCTCAAAATACCATCATATTTTGAGATTTCCGCCCTTAGTCCTATATAGTGATCCTTAACGACATAAAAATCATACAAAACCCCAAATGAATAGCCAAAACCACTTCCAGAAGAAAATTTAGGGCAGCAATTCGGAACTCCGGGCAAATTTCTGAAATCAGCATTATAAAAATTCGGACCTAAAGCTAGGAAAACACCGTATTTGGGTTTTAACTCTATACTATCTATCTCTTTTATTTCCTCCTGCGCTAATAAATAGTTGCTAAATCCAAATTTATCAGAAAATGGAAATAAAACTAAAAATGTGAGAACAAAAAAAATGAGCAATTTGCTCAAACTCATTAAACTTACCCAAAATGATATCAAACATAAAGAGCAAAAATAAAGAATTTCTATCATTTTCTTTAATTTCGATTGAAAATTATTTCATTAAAAAGATAAGAATGTTTTTTTTTGTATTTTAGATTTTATTGTTTGTATTATAATAATTTTAAAGTATATGTTTGTAAAGATATTTGCATTAGCAATTTTTGTTTTCTTTATTTTTTCATCAGGAAGTTTTTGCCAAAAAGAAAGAATTGACAGAGGTATTTTTATTGACTATAAAAGTGAATTCTGGGATACAATTACGACAAAAACTGAGGAATTTAAGAAAAAGAATGAAAATAAAAAATTAGTCTTTAAAATGGATTTCACAGGTATTAATTTACCAAAATCTACTAATGAGTTTAGAACAATATGGCATAATGAACCAATTTCACAAGGAATAACCGGAACTTGCTGGTGCTTTTCGACAACAAGTTTTCTTGAATCAGAAATTTTCCGATTAACTGGAAAAAAAATTAAAATATCAAGAATGTTCACAGTATATTGGGAATATGTTGAAAAAGCAAGACGCTATGTCCGAGAATTTGGGAATTCTGAATTTGGTGAAGGCTCCCAAGCAAATGCTGTAACAAAAATATGGAAACAATATGGCTGTGTTCCTGAAGAACTTTTTACAGGTTTAAAACCCAACCAACCATTTCACGACCACTCAGAAATGTTCACAAGAATGAAAACATACCTTGAAAGTATCAAAAGAGATAATAACTGGAACGAAGAAGTAGTAATTAATAATATCAGGAGCATATTAAACCATTATTTGGGAATTCCTCCAGAAAATTTTGAATATCAAAGCAGAAAATGGACACCAAAACAATTTTTAAATGACTATGTGAAAATTAATACTGACGAATATATTGATGTAATATCAATACTTGAAAAGCCATATTACACAAAAATTGAATATCCTGTGCCTGACAATTGGAGAAAAGATTCAACTTATCACAATATACCTCTAGATGAATTTATGAATATTCTTGTTGAAGCAGTAAAAAATGGGTTTTCTTCTGTGATAGGTGGTGATGTTTCAGAAGCCGGAATTCACTCTCAAAATGAAGTAGCAATGATACCTTCATTTGATATTCCTTCATCATACATAAATGATTACTCCCGGCAATTCAGATTTAGCAATCAAACCACAACAGATGACCATGGAATTCATGTTGTTGGAATAGCTGAGAAAGATAACGGAATCTGGTTTCTTATCAAAGATTCCGGGGCAGGTGCTTTCAATGGTTCAAACAAGGGTTATTATTTCTATCATTTTGATTTTATCAAATTAAAAATGATGACATTTATGTTGCACAAATCAGCTTTGAACAAGATTTTGGATAAATTTTAATTTATTTTGATATGCAGTTAGATGAGTCAAACAGATTAAAAGAATTTGCCGAAATTTCTTATGGCAGTCTTAGTGATCTTGCGAGACACCTAAACAAGACAAAAAACTTTTTCTCATCTTATATTTCTAACAAAAATAAATACTTTGGATGGAGAGTCCTTAAAAAACTATATGAGGCAGGTTTGAATATTGATTGGTTTATTTCCGGCTATGGTTCCATGTTTTCCAATAGTAAAACTGGATTGCAACTTCAAAAAGAACGAACTCAACTTTTGAATCAGGACGATTTGAGTTTGAAGCTTAGGGTTGAATTGGATTCCACAAAAGAGCGAGTCGAAGCGGAATTAGAACATTTGCAGGAACACATTACAAAAATTAAGAATATAATTAAATAACTCAGAATTCAAGAAAACGTTTAAAATCATGGATCAAACTGAAGTGATCCATCTTGTCAATCAAATGTCCTGTGTTTGGCATGACAAGTAATTGTGAATTACTCATTCGTTTATATATGTGATAAGTTTCAGGAAAGGTAGCAATTTCATCTCTATCGCCAGTGCTTAAAAGCACAGGGTTGTCAATTTTTGAAAAATCATTTTCGGTTAAATGGTTTTTACCTAATTCAATAAAAAATTCTGCAGTTTTCTTACATATCTCTCGCCAATCTTGAGGAGAGTGTAAAAAACTCAATCTTTCTGCAAGCTTTGGATTGTTCTTTTCGATAACATCAGGTAATAATTTTTGAGCTTCTTTTTCTGCGAATTCTGCATCCCATTTTACTTTTGTTGATAATGTTATAACTTTGTTTATGATTTGGGGATATTTTAAAGCTAAGTTTAAGCCAACATAACCACCGAGACTGTAACCCAAAATATTTACTTTATGAGAATTATGTTTATTAATCTCAGTTAGCACATCATTCGAAAACAATTCAATAGAGAAACCAGTTTCTGGTATTGGATTACCACCGTGACCCGAGAAATTAATAGACACATTTTCAAAATAGTCGTTAATTAGGCTTTGAATAGGTTCCATTTGCT
>CALHRB010000274.1 GCA_938038165.1 Candidatus Kapaibacterium sp.
GGAGTTAGCACCTTATTTAAATTTAGGATGGCAATTAGTCATAACAATTGGACTAATGGCACTATTAGGGTGGTGGGTGGATAATCAATTTCAAACTTCACCTGTCTTTATTATAATTTTTTCACTTTTCGGCATTGTTGCCGGGCTGGTTAGTTTTTTTAGGACTGTGCTAAACATTAACAAAAAAGACAAAGGAAAAAAAATTGATTAAAGCGATTTCGATAGCTTTTGGAATTACTTTTTTGAATGCACTGGCGGCAATCATTATTGCAATAAAGGCTCAAAAAAAGGAAACAAAAAAATTCAATAAAATCATTTTTGGATCAATGGTTGTTCGATATTTTATAAATGTAATTGCAGTGTGGTTTTGTCTTAAAGTCCTAAATTTAATGCCTTTGCCATTTGCTTTAACCTTTATGATTTCCACCTTTGTATTAATTTTAATAGAAATTATATTAATAAACTATCGGGCTAATTTATTAAATTTGCAAAATTTGATGTAGAAATAAGGTATTTTTTATGGCAAAAAATATTGATGGATTATATACTGAAAGTAATGAAATTAATAAAGATAATAATATAAGGTTTAATTCTGAAAGTCAAAATCATAACAGCACTCAGCATAGTGATGCCGAACACGACGGGAATCATCAGAGCGGAGACATTCCTCCTTCGGAAGTTTTTCCGGTTCTTCTAAAAGGACTTGGGGAACACCGAGAGTTGACTTTTTTTCATTATCATTTGATTGATCTGCCTGTAATACTTTATGATGGAGAATATGGACTGAAAATATATCCATCGGTTAATTCTATGAATAATGCCGGAATTTATACACTCGATCATAATACTCATCAGATAGTTAAAGCCAAAGATCATCATCAAACGCCTGCTCTGGATTTATCAGTTACAAGTTTGGTTGTTTTTCAGTGGATATCAATAGTAATAGTATTAATAGCTTTCATTTTTGGTGCCAGAAGATATAAAAAGGGCGAAAACGAAGCACCCAGGGGCATTCAAAATCTACTTGAGGCAACGATAATTTTTTTGAGGGACAAAGTAATTGAGCCAAATGTTGGAGGAAAACATATTTCGGATAGGTTACTACCCTATTTCATTGGTTTGTTTTTCTTTATATTGTTAATGAACCTTTTTGGACTTATTCCCGGTGGTCATACTGCCACAGGAGCATTAGGAACAACAGCCGGATTAGCTTTGACTGCGTTAATAGTAATAAACGCTACTGCCATCAAAGAAATCGGTCTGGGCAACTGGTTCAAACATTTACTCGGCGGTGCCCCGTGGTGGCTTTCTTTCATAATGATTCCAATAGAAATAATTTCGATGTTTACTAAGCCGTTTGCTCTTACTGTTCGTCTTTTTGCAAATATGACAGCCGGTCACGTTGTTTTGCTTTCACTTGTAGGATTAATTTTTTACTTTAAATCATTAGCAGTTGCACCAGTCTCGGTTGCATTTTCAATCTTTATGTATGCTTTGGAACTTTTGGTTGCTTTCCTTCAGGCATATATTTTTACAATATTGACAGCCGTATTCACAGGCTTAGCCATTGGAGATCACTCACACGGGGTAGAAGAAAAACACGCACATTAAAAAATTATGGATTATTCAAAGAAATAAAGTATTCAGATATTTAACAACTTTTTATAATAAACACTATTAACATTTTATAATAAAATAATGGAGGAAAAATAATGGAAAATTTAGCACATTTAGCAGCAGGATTTGGAGCAGGGATTTCTGTTATAGGCGCAGGTCTTGGTATTGGTAAATTAGCTTCAGCTGCTCTGGAAGCAGGAGCCAGACAACCTGAAGCAGCAGGCGATTCAAGAACAACAATGATTATTGCAGCAGCACTTATCGAAGGCGTTGCACTATTTTCTTGTGTTATTTGTATGCTTCTTGCAATAAAATAAGAAATATTTCAGAGGCTGGCTTAGAGGAAAATTGATTATAATATCATAACAAATTTTGATTCTTCTGGGGCAGTCTCTTTATTCTTTTTCCTGAAAAAGTTAATAATCAATTTAAAGGATATAAAATGGAAAGCGTTCTGAACGTATCACCTGGATTGATGGTATGGACTTTGTTAAACTTTTTGATATTTTTGGTTTTACTCATCAAATTTGGGGCAAAACCAATATCAGAAGGCTTAAAAAGACGAGAAGAAAGTATAAGAAAATCAATTGAAGATGCCCAAAAAGCTAATAAAGATGCTGAAAAACTCCTCAAAGAAACAAACGAAAAAATGATGAGTGCTCAGCAGGAAATGACTGAAATAATTCGAAAAGGCAGGGAACAAGCTGAAGCTATTATCCGTAAAGCCGAAGAAGAAGCTGAAGTTGCCAAGAAGAATAAGGTTGACGAAGCAGTAAGAGAGATTAACAGAACTAAAGATCTGGCTTTACAGCAACTTAAAACAGAAGTAGCCGATATGGTGGTTTCTGCTACTGAAAAGCTTTTGGGTGAAGTTCTCGATAGAGACAAACATCAAAAATTAGCTGAAAATTTTATTGAACAAATTCCCAAAAATTAATCCATAAAAAAGAAAATGACAGAATATAAAGTTTCTTTTAGATATGCTCGTGCGGTTCTTGAATTAGCAGAACAAGAGAATCTGTCCGATCAAATTTATAAGGATTTAGAGATTGTGAAAAAAATCCTAAAATTGTCTCGTCCTTTTAAGCTTTTTACTATCAATCCAATAATACAGGAATGGCGAAAGGTCAAAGTTTACAAAGCCTTATTTGAAAACAAGATTTCACCACTTACTATGAATTTCTTAGTTTTTATCATCAAGAAAAGAAGAAGTGGATTGATTGAAAGCATCGCAGAGCAGTATTTGCATCAATATAATGAATTAAAAAACAAGAAATTTGTTGAAATTCAATCGGCTGTTGAGCTAAGTGAAGAATTAAAAAATAAAACTATTGCCAAAATAAATGCTATGATAAATAAAACTATAATACCTGATTTTATAGTAAATCCTCAATTAAAAGGCGGAATTCTAATAAAAATTGATGATTGGGTTTATGATGGTTCTTTAAAAAATCAGCTTGATCATCTTCATAAACAATTAGTTGAAGGAAAATTATCATAGAATATTACTTTGAAAATCAAATAAATAACTAATAAATTAAGATAGAGGAAATAAAATGGTAGATGTAAGACCAGAAGAAATATCAGCAATTTTGAGACAGCAATTATCAGGTTTCGAAAAAGAGACTGATATATATGAAGTTGGAACGGTTTTACAAGTTGGAGATGGTGTTGCGAGAGTCTATGGATTAACAAAAGCAATGGTATCTGAACTTGTGGAATTTCCAAATAATGTTTTTGGTATGGTTTTAAACCTCGAGGAAGATAATATCGGTGTTATTCTTTTCGGTGATGACCGTTTAGTTAAGGAAGGCGATACAGTTAGAAGAACTGGAAGAGTAGCATCGGTTCCAGTGGGAAAAGAACTTTTAGGAAGAGTAGTAAATCCTCTTGGTCAACCTATAGATAACAAGGGACCGATTGATATTAAGCAATATCTCCCAATAGAACGAAAAGCCCCGGGGGTTATTTTCAGACAACCAGTTAAGGAACCGCTGCAAACCGGTTTGAAAATGATTGATGCTTTGATTCCAATCGGAAGAGGTCAAAGAGAACTAATTATTGGCGACAGACAAACCGGTAAGACTGCAATAGCACTTGATACTATAATCAATCAAAAATTTACACATACCGAAGAAGCAAAAAAATTAGGCATTAACCCTGTTTATTGTATTTATGTTGCTATTGGTCAGAAAGGGTCAACAGTTGCAAACTTTGTCTCCTATCTTGAACAATTCGGAGCAATGGATTATACTATAGTTGTTGCGGCAAATGCTGCAGATCCTGCTCCTTTGCAGTTTATCGGTCCATATTGCGGATGTGCTATGGGAGAATACTTCAGAGATAATGGAATGCATTCATTAGTAATTTATGATGACTTATCAAAGCAAGCAGCTGCTTATCGTCAGGTTTCCTTACTTTTAAGAAGACCACCAGGAAGAGAAGCTTATCCGGGCGACATTTTTTATTTGCATAGTAGATTACTCGAAAGAGCCGCTAAATATTCAGATGAATTTGGTGGCGGTTCTCTAACAGCTTTGCCAGTGATCGAAACTCAGGCTGGTGACGTAGCAGCTTATATTCCGACTAATGTTATTTCAATTACCGACGGGCAGATTTATCTTGAGCCAAATCTATTCAACGCAGGAGTTCGACCTGCTATGAACGTTGGTATTTCTGTTTCTCGTGTTGGTGGTAATGCTCAAATCAAAGCAATGAAAAAAGTTGCAGGTCCATTGAAGTTGGATTTAGCTCAATACCGTGAACTTGAGGCATTTGCGAAATTTGGTTCTGATCTTGATAAATCAACTCAGCAGCAACTTAGAAGAGGTGCCAGACTAACTGAGATTTTAAAGCAAAAGCAATTTCAGCCTATAGCTGTTGAAAAGCAAATTGCTCTGATCTGGACTGCTACTAATGGCTATCTTGACGATTTGCCTGTTGATTCTTTGCATAATTTCGAAGTTGAATTTTTTGAATATCTGGATATTAAC
>CALHRB010000275.1 GCA_938038165.1 Candidatus Kapaibacterium sp.
TACAAATTATTTTAATAATTTTATCTTTTAAAAAATAGAAATTCTGAAAAAACTGTTAAAATTCTGATAACTTCATATGAGAGAAATTGATAAGCCCAGATCAAATTGTGGAATTGTTGGTGTTTATAACCATCCTAAATCAGCGATATTAACATACTATGCTCTTCACTCTTTGCAGCACAGAGGCCAGGAAGCCACCGGCATAACATCATTTTATTATGATGAAAAGAAGAAAAAGAAAAGATATGCTTATAATAAAGGCGAGGGTTTAGTATTAGAAGTTTTTTCTAATCCTGAAATCCTCACAAATGTTTTAAAAGGGGACTCAGCAATTGGTCATAATCGTTATTCAACAACCGGATCATCAACAAGAGCCAATATTCAGCCATTTACTATTACTTATCATGGTGGTATTTTATCATTATCACATAATGGTAATCTAACCAACACAATGACACTAAGGAATTATCTTGATTCAGAAGGTGCTATATTTCAAACAACAACCGACACTGAAATATTGCTTCATTTGATAGCACGCAGTAAACACGCCAAACAAATTGACCAGATTAAAGAAGCTTTAAGAAAAGCTAAAGGAGCTTATTCTTTGGTTATTCTAACTGAAGATTCAATAATAGCTGCCAGAGACCCTCATGGATTCAGACCTTTAAGCATCGGGAGGTTAAAATATGATGATACTTATGCATACATAATTGCTTCCGAGACATGTGCTTTTGATATAATCGGAGCTGAATACATCCGATCGGTTAATCATAACGAAATAGTTGTTATCAACCAAAAAACTATAGAAACCGGAGAAATGGAATCTCACAAAATAGTTGAAGAAACACCTGAAGCCAAGCACTGTATTTTTGAATATATTTATTTTTCAAGACCAGACAGTAAGATTTTTAATCATAATGTTGACAAAGTCAGACGCAAGTTAGGCAAAGCTCTTGGGGACGAAAGCCCAGTTAAATCAGATAAAAATGACAGATTAACTGCATTTGCTGTTCCTGATAGTGGCAATACAGCCACTCTTGGTTTTGCAAAGGTAAACACTGAAAAAGGAAATCCGACTGATTATGATATTGGATTAATCCGTAGCCACTATGTTGGCAGGACTTTTATCTCGCCCGGGCAGGATAATCGTGAATTCAAGGTAAAAATTAAATTTAATACTGTTAAAGGCGTATTGGAGGGGAAAAGAATTGTTGTGATTGATGATTCTATTGTTAGGGGAACCACCTCGAAATCATTAATCAGTCTAATCAAAGAAGCTAAACCAAAAGAAATTAATATGAGGATAACATCTCCACCGATTAAATTTCCATGTCATTATGGTATGGATTTCCCAAGCAAAGATGAATTAATAGCAAACCATCATAATTCTGAAGAAGAAATTGGGCGTGCTATCGGTGTTGATAATTTAAAGTACTTATCAATTGAAAAATTGTTGGAGTCTGTTCCCAAAGACATAGGCATTGGCTACTGCACAGCCTGCTTTACCGGCAATTATCCTGTTGAAATCGAGGAGAACCACACAAAGCTTTCGACCGAAGAATAAAATGATTATTCTATCACTATTTTTTCTGTAAGTATTAAATTATTATCGATAAGTTGGCAGATATAAACTCCTTTTGGTATTTCTGGTATTTCAAAAAAGGATTCAAAACCTGTAGCATTTGAATTTATGAATTTTTTTGAATATACCTCTCGACCCATAACGTCAAACATCCTGAAATTGATATATTCAGAAGCCAAGTCATCATTTTTTATATATTTAATAAACAAAAAATTATCGAGTGTAAGATAAATTTTTAATTGTCCTTGTTTCGAAATTAATCTTCTTGGATCAATATCGCTTGGATGATCAAGAACAAACAAACCGGCTTCGGAGGCAAGATAAAGTTTTTCCTCTCCGGGATCTCCAAGGTATCTGAAAGACCACATATTTGAAACAGGACCAAATCCCCAAAAAGGAATCTCCCATTGCTCGCCACCATTGGTTGTTGAGGCAATAGTATAAAGATGTCCGGCGGCAGCTCCGATTTGATTGCTTCCAAAAAAGATAGAATAAATCGTTCTGCTGTGGTTTGGATGTATCCTGAACCAGCTTAATCCGGAATCAGTTGTTTTAATAATAATTCCACTAACTCCGGCTGCAAATCCGGTGTCTTTTGCCGGGAAGTGAATTGAATAAAGTCCGGCATCTGTCCCGGTATTCAAAGGCTGCCAGGATAATCCTAAATCTGTTGTTTTAAGAACTAACCCATTTTGACCACAAATAAAGCCCGTGGTTTCGTCAACGAAGAAAATTGAATTCAATGAATCATTAGTTTTTAAATCTATTTTTTCCCAATCCGAACCTCCATTTGTAGTTTTGATGAGAGTGCCTTCATAACCAGTGGCAAAGCCAGTATTTTCATTAACGAAGTGAATTGAGAACAAATTCTTGTTGGTTTTCGAATCAAATTTGATCCAATCAGTACCTGAGTTGGTTGTTTTGATCACAGTTCCATTGTCACAAGCAGCAAAACCAATTGAACTATTAATGAATTTAAGTTGATTAATGGTATTATTAGTTCCGGTATTAACTTGCTTCCAGGTTATTCCAGCATTTTCTGTGTAAATCATATAACCATCGGCTCCGGCGGAGAAACCCTTCCTGCCGTCAAAGAAAAAAACTGTTTTAAATAAATGATAATCTTCATATAATAATTTTGACCAATACAATCCACCGTCAGTTGTTTTAATAATATTGCCGAAGCCTCCGACAACATATCCTGTATCTTTATTTGGAAAATGTACTGAATACAAAGGGGCATTGGATTTTTCGTCATAAAGAGCCCAGTTTATATGAGGATCATAAGCGATCCAGGTTTTGCCACCATCCTGCGATCTGCGTAATATTCCTGCTCCGGGAACCTTAACAGAATCCTTGGCAAAAAAATGTTCGGTGTAACCACCAATAAATACTTCGTCTTCATCCCCAAATTTTCTGGTATCGCAAGCCCAGATGCTTGTGTCGGGAAAAGCAACTAAATCCCAAGAGTAACCACCATCGGTAGTTTTATGTAATCCACCGTTTGGATAGTTTCCAAAAATCAGATAAGTAATTACTATATAACCTACTCTTGGATCTCTTTCACTAAATACAACCCTTGTTACTTCACAATCACCCTGGTACGCCGGGTTATTTGTTTTAATAAGCTGGTCGGTATATTTCCAAGTGTAACCACCATCTGTTGAAATAAAAACTTCACCTCGCATACTTCCAACGACAATTATATTTGTGCTGTCAGATCTGATATTCATTGCTCCCACGCTAGCAGGCATAACTGTATCAATGATAGTGCCATCAGGCCTTCGATAGCGATATGTATTTGTTATGGTTGAAATGGAATCCCAGGTCAATCCACCATCAATACTTCTGTACAAAACGGCATATCTGACATCACCAGCGTAAACGGTGTCTTTTGAACCGGGCTTAAAATGCATTGATTTTCCATTTAGTTCCACTGGAGAAGTTTTTGTTAGAACAATATCCCAGTTAGCTCCCTGATCTGTGGTCATTCTGATTGTTCCAAAACTTAGCCCACCAATCAATATTCTGTTTGTATCTTCAGGATGAGGAATGACATTGTTGAACCTTGTAGTGCCAAATCTATAACCTACTACAAAGGTATCCCACGTTATACCTGCATCATAAGAGCGATAAAATAATCTACCCTCGCCACCGGCATAAATTGTATTAAAATTTTTGGGGTTTACAGCCACATCAAAAGTTGGCTTGTCAATAAGCATTCTCCATTTACCGACTTGAGAGAAAATAATATCAGGTGTGTTTATATGGATCGCAAAAAGTAAAACAAGCAAAGTAAATTTTTTCATTTTATTTCTCAATGTAAATCAAGGTTAATGATAGTAACAAAATTTTAAGAAAATGTTACAAAGAATTATGGTAATTGAATATTTCAACTAAAAAAAATTTTCAGTTAAATTGACAATAATTTGTGGGAAAATACCGAAAAGCAAAATGGCTATAGCCGATATAGCCAGTGTAATTTTTGCAAGACCTGTATCTGATTCGGGTTCTTTTGATAAAGGTTCTTTGAAATATATTTGTAAAATTAGTCCAATATAGAAATACATAGAAATAATTGAGGCAATGACAGCAATTACAGTCAACCAGAGTAGGTCGGCTTTAACAGCTGCAACAAATAAGTAATATTTTCCAAAAAATCCTGCAAATGGAGGGATTCCAGCCAATGAAAGCATAAACATTGACATAACAGCAGCCAAAAAAGGATGAGAATTTCGTAAACCAGAATACTCCTCGAAAGAAACGAAATTTTCTGTTTGTCTTTCTAAGACCGAAACAACAATAAAAGCTCCTATTTGCATGAATAGATAAGCGGTTGAATAGAAAATGATGCCGTTCCAAC
>CALHRB010000276.1 GCA_938038165.1 Candidatus Kapaibacterium sp.
TATGTCTGCACAAACAAAAACAAGAGCTCAAAAAGCTGGAAAGTTTTTGGGCATTGCGCTGTTTGCTTTTCTTATGTTCTTCAATATCAAATTTGCTTTGGGTGATGGAAGCAATGGCGATATTGATTTGTTCGGGTTGAAGCTAAGCTCCTCTGTATCAGGGACTTATGCTTCTGGAGGTGATTTCTGTCCTGGTAGTGCTGTTTTTTGTAGATATGTGGTTACTACTGATGGAGATATAATCATCATTGTTATAGATCGCCAATTTTATAGTGTATAGATAAAGAAGATATATTTGACTCATCAAGCTTTGATTTTTCTTGATGAGTCAAATTATTAATTTCAAATTACTAAAAAGGTGATATTTAATATGTATAAAAATAACGTAGTGTTAGCCTTACTTTTTATTGTAATTTTTTTTCCGGGTTGCAAACAACAGGAGAAAAAAGTCATTACAATCAAGGCCTTAAACCCAATTTCACAAAGCAAAACAGAAAGAATTTGGCGCACTGTACATTTAGATACAATAATAAATCTGAATGTACCTCCTCCCATTATGTATGAACCAAGAAAGTGTAAGGTTGACAATAATGGAAATATTTATATAATGGATAATCAATTAAACGCAGTCATTCAATTTTCATCAAGTGGTAAATTTGTTAGAAATTTTGGATATGGTCGTGGGTCAGGTCCTGGTGAAATATTAGATCCTGTAGATTTCTCCATTGATAAAGATGGTAAAGTTTATATTGCAGATAATGGTAATTTTTCTATTTCAGTTTTTGATTCGAATTCAGTTTTAAATCGAATCATTAAATTGCATCAGGTAGCTGCTATTGATAAGATTTTAGTACTTGAAGAAAACAAATATTTAGTAAGAGATATAAATTTGAATTCATTTTTTAAAGTTTTTGATGATACAGGTAAAATCATTTATTCATTTGGTAGGGAATTGGTTTCATCCGAACAAGAGACCGTATTGCCTTTTGATGTATTTTTATGTCAAAGTGAAGATGGTTTTTTAGGCACATTTGTGAGAGCAGGATATATATTTGGGTATTCTTCTGATTTAAAAAATATTTTTTACAGAGAAACAATAGATAAAGCTCCTTTTCCAGAGTTAAATAAAAAATCCAATGAGGGTAAAACGATAATCTCAATTGATCCATTTTCACCTATCGTGAATTGGGACATAAGTTACTCCGGACAAAAAGAAAATATATTTTTTATAAGTCCTGGAGATTTTTCTAAAAGAGAAAAGGCTTTAGTATTTGATGCATATTCAGCGAAAGACGGAGAATATCTTTACTCCTTCAAAATAAATCGACCGAATAACATCGGTGGAGTTTCTTCATATATAATACAAGGGAACTATATTTATTTGACTGCATTTGGTGAAAACAATTTGATTTGTAAATTTAAATTTTATATAAAATAAAGTAGCTCCTTTTTATTTTGACATTTAACAGACATTGTGAAATCAAAACTAGTTATAATAGTATTAGCTTTATTAAATATTATTTTACTCCAGAGTAATATTAAAAATCAAATATCTGATAGTGGAATCAAAACACCAACGATAGACAAGAAGCAAATTCAAGAAATAATTGATAGCTATATAGAAAATAAGCGTAAAGATTTTAAGATTATAGTTATTTCAATCATACAAAAAAAAGAAATATGTAGAGTTTGTCTAGATAAAGAGATTGAATTATTAAATACTATCAACAAGAAATTTAGCGATTATTTGCTGGTTTTTTATGATGGAGATTCTTTAGATTTAAAAAATATGGGGGCACAATTTAGTATTCTAGGAGGGGTTAAAATTGATCAAAAATTCTCATTCGCTAAGAATTACATAAATCCGATTTCAATTGTTGTTGATCGAAATGGATTTATTCAGGATTTCCACTATGCAATAAAAGGTGCTCCAGAATTATCAATTGATTTTTATAATAGGATTATTTCAGTCCTTCAATTATTTTACTTATACTGATAAAGTTACAGTTATTGAACATAATTTGAATCTTTTTCGTCTAATAATTATATAAAGTTAAAACTAAATATTTGATAAATCATAGGAACTTTTATGAAGATAATTTCTTTAATATTTGTTTATTTATTATTTACAAATTTTGGTATTGCCCAGAAAGTAAACCCCTTTCAATGGCAGGCAGATTCGTTATCTTCAAACTATATGGCTTTAATGAAAGATATTGTTTCAAAGAAGGAGTTGGATACATTGGAATCACCTCATAAAAATTTAACTTATTTTCGTAGGGAATTAATTAGTGTGATACCCATTCCTCCAGCAACTTCAAAAAACAGTCAGTTAAAACATTTACCTTTGTATTTGAATGATAGGGAAATTGACTTTCTAACTCTCAAAAGAGATAGCATTTCATTAAAGTAACTTTGTAATTTCACTATTTTAGTAGGGGCTTATGAAATGTATATTAAGATTTTCATACTTATATTCAATTATGTTGCGCTTATTGGTATTTATGCTTTCAGCAGGATTGGTGTTGATTTACTACATAACATAAACATTCCTCATCTTTTAGTACAAACTACTTACCCAAACTCTTCTCCAGAAGAAATTGAAAAAATAGTTACAGAGTTACATTATCTGATATGAAATTATTTAAATAAGGGAAACCCTTATAGATATAATTGAATTGTTTTTTTATCATTGGGTCAAAACTTAATCGATTGAAAATGGAATTCAATTCTTTTTTTTCTTTAACAAAAACTACTTTATCCCCTACTAAGCTAGGATATTATTTCTTTTACTATTCAATTGCTATACTACTGTTCTTTAGCGGTTTTAGTAAAATCATCGACCCTGAAAACTTCCTTAAAGTATTAAACATTACGGTAGGTTCTCTTGGCGAAAACTTTATTATCCTTACTGCAACTGCATTACCTGCATTTGAAATTGCTTTGAGCTTGATGCTAGTGTTAAAAATAAAAACTAAAGAAACACTTATTGTTACTGTAATATTATTTGCTGTTTTTTTAATTTTTTCTATTTACGGATTTATATCCGGGTTTGATGTTGATTGCGGCTGTTTTGGAACAGTAATAAAAAACGAGTTTGGCATTTTGATGATTGGAAGAAATCTATTATTAGTAGGGATTGCCTTCTTTAACCTAAAATTTTTCAATAAATGAATTACATTTTGAAAAATAAATATAGATATATTTTTGCTTCGCTAATGTCATTATCATTTATAACTGTTTTTATGACATCAGGAGAATTATACAATGGAATTATGACTGCAAAGATTAAATCTATTGCCTCGAATGAGATAAAAATTGAAATGAAAGAACTCATTGAAAAAATAAATGCATC
>CALHRB010000277.1 GCA_938038165.1 Candidatus Kapaibacterium sp.
TCCCAAAGGAAAGATGCAATTGATTATAATAATAAAATTATAAATGAACAAAATAAAATAATTGAAAGGGCTATTAATTTTACTTCTTCATTAGATTCAAAAAATTACAGCAAATTAGATTCTAACAGGTTGCTTTTGTTATCCCAAATAGAGAGTTCAATTGAAGAATTAAGTAAAATGGAGTCTTTCGATGGATATGACTCGCTACGCTTGGCTGCTCTGGATTTATTTAATTTTTATAAAAAAGTGTATGAGAATGAGTTCAAAGAGATCACTCAGATAATTACTAAGGACTCACTCGAAATTACCGAAGATGACATCATTCGGCATAATATACTAACAAGGAAAATTAAGAATGAAGAAATTACATTTGATAATAATTTCCAAAAAGCTCAACAGTCATTTGCTAAAAAATATAATTTGAATATTAACCGAAATGAATATCAGGACAGGTTAAACGAGATTAGGAAGCAATATAACTGATAAAATCAGCTTGTGTCTCTGAATTAAATGTTTTAAAAATATTTTCATTAAATACTAAAAAAGCCATATCTAAGAACAAGATATGGCTTTTTGACAAATGTTCTGATGTATTATTTGTTAATTAGTTCCATAGCTTCTTTGATGGTAACAGCAACATGGTCGCAAGAGATCTTAAGCAAGGCTTTTTCTTCATCGTTTAATTTTAATTCGATGATTTTCTCGATACCATTTTTGCCAAGGACAACCGGAACACCAACGACAACATCATTATAACCATACTCTCCATCGAGGAGTACGCTGCAAGGAAGGATTCTTCTCTGGTTATAAACGATTGATTCAACCATTTGAACAACTGCAGCAGCAGGTGCATAATAAGCGCTTCCGGTTTTGAGATATTTAACGATCTCTCCTCCGCCACCAGCAGTCCTTTTAACAATTTCGTCCAGTCTTTCTTTGGGGATAAGATCTGTAACGGGAATTCCTGCTACTGTTGTATATCTAGGCAAAGGAACCATTGTGTCGCCGTGTCCACCAAGTATAAGAGCCTGAATGTCCTGCATTGAAACGCCAAGTTCCATAGATATAAATGATCGGTATCGAGCAGTATCGAGAATTCCTGCCATACCGAAAACTTTTGTTCTTGGTAGTTTGGTTAATTTAAGCGAGACATACGTCATCACGTCCAAGGGGTTTGAAACAATAATATAGTAAGCATTTGGAGAGTATTTGATTGCTTCGTTAATACAAGCACTAACAATGTTTGCATTTGCAACAAGCAGGTCATCCCGGCTCATACCCGGCTTTCGTGCTAAACCAGCTGTTTGAATAACTATATCAGAGTCCTTTGTAATTTCGTATGAATTTGAACCATAAACTTTTGAATCAGATTCCATAATAGGCATTGATTCATACATATCAAGGGCTTTTCCTTCGGGAATACCCTCAAGTATATCTATAAGATAAATTTCATTGGCTAATTCCTTATTAGCTAAAAGTTGAGCTGTTGTTGCTCCAACGTTTCCGGCGCCAATAACAGTTATTTTCATTTTTAACCTCTTTTATTATAAAAAATGTATTTTTATTTTCTAAATAACAGGAGAGATTACTGAAATCAGATAATCTCTCCTCAAGAAACATAGAATTAATTTTAACCTTGAGCTTCGACGATTTTCTTGTAACCGGCAGTTGGTAAAGATTTTGGTCTTGTTATAGGATACCCCATAGCACGGTTAACAACTGCTTGTGAGCAAATGCCCAAAGCACGTGAAATACTGAAGAGAACAGTATAATAGCTGAATTCAGTCATTCCATAATGGTATAAAAGTGCGCCCGAACCAGCATCAACATTGGGCCATGGATCTTTGATTTTCTGAACTTGTTTCAATACTTCAGGAACGGTTTCGAATACTCTTTGAACAGTCAGGAATACTGGATCGTCGGGCATATATTTCTTGCCGAATGCGAGGAAAGCATCAAAACGTGGATCGGTAATTCTAAGAACGGCATGACCATAACCTGGTATAACTTTTCCTGAATTTAATGTGTCCCAAGCAAATTTTTCGAGTTGTTCTTTAGTTGGTGCACCACCGAATTTTTCCATTGTTTCCAGTATCCAGCCGAGGCATTCCTGATTTGCTAATCCGTGAAGTGGACCAGCCAAGCCATTTAAACCACCTGAGAGAGAATAGTATAAATCGGAGAGAGCTGAATTGATGACTGAAGCTGAATAAGCACTTACGTTACCGCTTTCATGGTCGCAGTGTAATGTTAGATAAAGTCTCATAAGTTTGGTTAGTTCTTCATTGGGGTCGGGTAATCCTAACATTATAGCATAGTTTTTGCCCCAGTCAGCGTTTTTGTCAGAGGGAATTCTGGGACCCTTGTTGAATCTTTTTCTATAGATTGCAGCACCAATAGCCGGTAATTTCGCAATAATATTAATTGCATCATCGTAGGTTGCAGACCAATAATCATCTTTTTTCATGCCTTCAGCATAGCGTTTTGCAAAGACAGATTCTTTTTGCATTACCAAAATAGCAGTATTGAACATAGCCATCGGGTGAGAATCAGCAGGCATTGCATCCAAAACTGCCCAGACATAATCAGGAACTTCTTCGGCGTCTTTCAATTCTGCTTGTAAATCTTTTAATTCTGTTTCATTTGGCAACGAGCCAGTTAATAATAAATGTAGAATTTCTTCGGGCCATTTATCGAAAAGATCTTTTAGCTCGATGCCACGAATGATTAAACCTTTGTCGGGGGGGACTTCTGAAGTATCGCAGACTAAGCATTTAACTCCTCGCAATCCGCCATAAGCTTGGGCTAATGTTACCTGGGAGACTACTTTATCTCCGTATTGTTTGACAAAACTTCCTATTTCTGCCTTGAGTGGGGGAAAAATTTGAGCCAGTTTTTCTTTTAACATTGACATAAGTTATACCTCATAAATTTTTTGAAAATGTAGTTTTGTTTTTAGATAAAAACAAGGGGTTGTTGGTTTCATTCTTATTTTCATATGGATATTCTTAATCAATACATCTATGATAAAGAATTTTTTAACAAAATAACTTATAAAAAAAATAATGGAATTACAAATTAATTAAACTTTTTCTGAATTAAAAGAAATAATCTGTAATCAATGTGTATTATGTTTTATTTTCCTAAATATAAATCAAATAGTGGCTATTTGGTTCATACTTAAAAAATTTAAGAAAATTTGGTATAAGAGTGTCTTTTTCTGTGTTTATAAGAAAATTGAGAAATGGGTAAATTCTTTCCTGATATGTTTCAAACGGATATAAATAGTTACTTGCCTCTAAGTATTTTGTAATGAGAAAATCATACTTCCTAAGTTCAGCTGATCTGATTTTTTTTCCTATTGTGTCTATCATTTGTTTTGTTTTATTTTCAAAAGAATCAACATTGGCTTCGAGAGTTGGTTCAATTGATTTTGCTAATGCCTTCAGCTTATCAAAAATTTCATGAACATTTTCAGCTGCCTGGCTTATGATGATCTCAGATTCTTTATCTTTGAATTTTTCTAAGATGAATGATTGCAAGCTCTCTCTTTTTTTAAAGAAAAATGCCGGGCTCAGTTCCGTCTTTTCTAAAAATCGAGTTGTTCTTCTGTCTATGAAAGTTACTGAATGCCTTGGTATAAAAGCTGGCATGGTTATTCTAAAATATTCATAAACTTCCTTCAGCTGTGAGCAATATCCAATCTCACTTGGACCAGCAACATAAGCGACTGTAGGTAAAGTATAATCCTGAAATATAGGTCTAAGCAAAACATTCGGGGAAAAATTTGATGGATACTGCGAAACTTCTTTTATTAAATCTTTTTGATTATAAATTTCATCCGAAATTCTAAAATTTTCTTGACTACCACTGATAGGTTCAATCTTGTGTCTTGAATGGGCTTTTTGAAAAAAAAGATTAATTTTAGCTGTTTTTGCCTGAATGTGATAACCGTTTTTTTCAAGTTGAGAATTAGCATATTGTATTAAATTTTCGATTTTACCAATATTTTCTAATTCTTTTTTAGCAAGTTCGTGAAAAACACCTGTTTTTTGAAGCTGAGAGGCACTAATAAAAAGTATTCCAGTGAAACCAATTAAGTAATTCATTAGTTCAACAAAGGCATCACGCCAGCTTTTCGAAGGTTTATAAATGTCTTTTAACCGGGTTGTTATTTCACTATTATTGCCCAGACTGAAAAAAATTTCGGAAATATCATTTATGACTTTTGTTATAAATTCATCAAATTTTCTGCCGGAAACAACTCTTCTGTCGCTTTTATCAGGAAATTCATCGCAATTAAAAATTTTAGGTGTGTAGTTTTTATCATAGACAATTATTTGCGATGATTCAAGATTATCGTGGTCATTGTCTTCAATCCAGAAAATAGGAACAAATGAAAAGTCCTTGTGAAAGCTGTTGAGCTTCGTTGCCAGCGAGACAGCACTGAGAGCTTTAACTATTGTGTAGAGCGGGCCGCCGAGGAAACCTACCTGTTGGCCTGTAACTACTGCAAGGTTGTTTTGGGAAGAGAGAAGATGAAGGTTCTCGCTTTGCTTTTGGTTTAGAAATAAATCATTCATCGTGTCTTTAATAGTGCTCTTTATCAAATTACGATGCTGGCATGAAAGACCGATACTGGACAAGTATGTTGTATCTTCGAATAACCTGTTGTTGTTTGGGAATCTATTTTCAAAAAATTTATTACCATTTATAAAATCTACAAAAAGCCTTGAAAATCCAGGCAGATTCTCGTATTTAATAGCATTAAAAGTCATTTTTTCGCAAAAACCTTAAATAATTTGAAATCTTCTACTTCTTGAAAATGTTCTAAAAACAGATGACAGAACTTATTATTTTGTAATAGTGCATCATAACTCGAAAATAAGTGACCCATAGCATTAATGTTACCGTCATTAGTCTGAACTATAAGCCACTTTGCATTCTTAAGTTCATCAAAAAAAATCTTTTCAAAGTGTTCAATATTATAATTGCTTAAATAGAAGCAGGAAAGAGCGAAACGTGATTTCACGCCTTTATCAATATAGAAATTTAATTGATTGTTTATATTGCTGATAATCAGCACTGTATCATTTGTTCCGATTTTTTTATTAATTAAATCGGTAATCTCCATTGAGGTCTTTCTCAGAATGGAAGATGTCCATTGTCTCTCATAAAATTGATTGAATTTTTCTTTCGAGGTAAAATAGTAATAAGACGGTATCCATGTTTGTATCCATCTTGGAAGAGGGCTGAAAAGCAAGAAAAAAATCAAAGCAGAAGCGGAAATAAATTTAGCTTGCAAATTAAGTTTGTTTGTTCTTTTTTTAAGCTCTCCATATAATTCAAAAAATCCAGAAGCCGCAATTATTGAAATAGGAATATAGATTCTTAAGAAGTGATACTCGAAGTATTTTCTTTCCAAAATGATTGATGCAAAAAGAAAAATAAATACTGCCATAGAAACATTCAGCAATCGGTTACCGCTGTCCTTTAAGTTATATATTAGACCTGTTAAAGATAATATTGTTAATGATAAAGAAAGTTTGTCGGCAAAGAAATGAGAAATCTGTTTTATGGAAAATTTGAGGTAATCAGCATCCAAAGGGGGATGTGAGCCGTAAACCATTAGATAGTTGAATGCATTGCTAAAACCGGAAAAAGTCTCCGAATCGAATAAGATGATATTTGCGAGGATTAAAGAGATAAAAAATCCCAGAAATGACAAACCCTGTCTAACGAAAGGTTTTGAATCTTTGTTTGAGATAAAATCGTCAATGATAAAAGCAAAATAAGCAAGTATTGAGGTAAACTTTATTGAAATCAAAAGACCAAGCAGAAAGCCACGAAAAACCCAAATGTAATTCTTTCTGCTTTCTGAAACCTGAATTTTAATAAGTAAAAGAATGATAAGCCCCATAAATGATTCGAGTTGCATTGTCTGATTAAAATTAAGAGCAACATAACACAACGAATAGAATAAACAAGCAATTAAGGGTAAAATCTGGTTGTTAGTTTTAGTTTTGAGCAGATTGAACAGCAAAAATAATATTGATAACTGAATGATGAAATCGGAAAGTCTCAGCATAAATTCACTATGTCCCGAAAATAAGATTATCGGGATAAATAAAATATAACCAAATGGTGGTTTGATATCAATGAAATCAACATATAGCTTTCCTCCGTTTATAATTGTTTTGGCAGCATTGTAGAAAATTGAAAGGTCATTGGATAAAGGGAAAAAAAGGATAGGCGCTAAAATTATTGAGCATAAAAACAGAGATAATATTAAATTCCGATTTTTCATTCACTAATTCATATTCTTTTCAATGTCATTCTCAGGGATTTTAGTTTTTCTTCTGATGATGGCAATAGTTATATCATCAGATTGAGGAGCAAAGCCAATGAAGTTTTTTAATTCGTCCAACACTGTGTTTTTTAATGTTTTAGCTGAACTTTTGGAATTATTAATCACAATACTTTTTAATTTATTTTCAGAAAATTCCTTATCATTGTCATTTCTAGCTTCTGTGATGCCATCTGTATAAAGCAAAATACCGTCTCCCGGAGAAAGCTTTAAATGTCCTATCACACAGTCACCATAGTCATCAAAGATCCCCAAAATAATACCGCCCTCTGTCAATTCTTTTTTTAAGCCTTTAATGCTGTAATAATAAGGTGGATTATGTCCAGCATTTATATAATCGAAAGTGTGCTTGTTTAAATCAAGAATACCGAGAAACAGTGTAACGAACTTATCTGCGGTTGTGTTCTCATAAATCACTTTGTTCAGTCTTTTCAGTAATTCTATTAATGGTATATTCATACTGGCTAAAGTCCTTAATGAAGCTTGAACATTTGACATAAGAATAGCGGCTGGGATACCTTTGCCGGATATGTCAGCTATGGCAACAAGAATTTTTGATTCCTGAATTTGGATGAAGTCGTAATAATCGCCACCAATATGTCTTGAGGGTGATGAATAGCCAATGAGTTCGTAATCTTGTGCCTCAGGAAGTTTTCTGGGGAACAAGTTTGTTTGAATTTCATAAGCAAGGTCAAGTTCGCTTTCCAATCTTTTCTTTTCGATTTCCTCGTTGAAAAGTCGGGTGTTTTCGATAGCAAGGATAGCCAAATTTCCAAGTGAATCAATAAAATCTAAATTTTCCTGTGAATATTCTTCGTTACTTAATTTTTTTCCAACTAATAATATACCTTTCAAATTCCCTTGCACTTTCAAGGGAGAAATTACAAAAACTTCTGAGTCTGTTAATTTTTTTAAAGCGGACTTACTTAAATTAGCCTCATGAGTTAAAACAATTGTATTAATTTTATTTAATTCTTTTATGAATTGATTATTTATTTTCAGTTCGAGACGATTATTAATAAAATCGAACTTATTATCGGTATCAATAAGTATCAGAGCAAATCTCGAAATGAGTAACTGCCCCATCAATCTGAAAGAGAGGATTTTGACGATTTCGTTTTTTGATAGTATCAAATTAAAATCCTTGCTCATTTCGAAAAGGGTATCTAAAAGTTGATTGCGCTTTTCAAGTTGCTTGTTCGTTGAAATTATTTGTTGGTATTGCCTTGCATTCTGCAAGGAAACAGCTGT
>CALHRB010000278.1 GCA_938038165.1 Candidatus Kapaibacterium sp.
GAAAGCAGCCCATTTCCATCCCCCAGACTCTCGCTTTATAGCTGATATCACACCAATACACGGAAAATAAATTAAAATAAATATTAAATAAGAAAAAGCTACAAGCGGGTTGATAACTAACTGACCTTTTTTGTCGCCCGAATTATAAGTTTGCTGTTTTAATTTACTTATTAATTGTTGCTCATCATCTTCACCTGCCTGATATAAAACGCCTAAGGTACCAACTACAACCTCTTTTGCTGATAAACCTGATAACAAACCAATACTCATTTTCCAATCAAACCCAAGAGGTTCCATAACAGGAAGTATTAATAGTCCAATTCTACCAATATAAGATTGTTCCTGTCTTTCTGCTTCTTTCTCTAATTCAAGTTTTTTTAAAACCAGATCCATTTCTTCTTTGATCTCTTTATATTTAGATTCATCAAATTTGGTTCCATCAAGTAATAATTGATAACTTTCCTTTGTCTTGATTATTAATTCATCATAATTTCTTGAATAATTTGCTTCTCTGGGAAAATAACCGAGAAACCAAATAATAATTGAGGCAATTAGTATTACACCTCCAACCTTTTTCAAATATTGTTTAGCTCGATACCACATATGTTTCATAATACTTTTCATGGTAGGTAATCTATATGGTGGAAGTTCCATAACGAAAGGTATATCTTCTTTTCTAAAAAAAGTCTTTCTGAATAATAACGCCGACAATAATGCAATTAGAACACCAGTTAAATACAAAGAAAAAAGAATAATTGACTGATAAGAATCAAAAAAAGCACTAATAAACAAAATAAAGACTGTCAACCTCGCTGAACAAGCCATAAATGGATTGATTAGAATTGTTATAAGTCTATCCTTTTTACTTTCAATTATTCTTGAAGACATTATTGCGGGAACATTACACCCAAATCCCATTAATAATGGTATAAAAGATTTCCCGTGCAGTCCAATCTTATGCATAGCTTTATCCATAATGAATACTGCTCTTGCCATATAGCCGGTATCTTCCATTATCGAAATAAAAAAATAAAGTAATACAATATTCGGCAAAAATGCCAGAACACTTCCCGAGCCGCCTAAGATACCTTGAACAAGAAGGTCTTTCAACAAACCATCAGAAAGATACATTGTTAAAAGGGTACCCAAATAATTCACGCCTGCTTCTATCCATTGCATTGGATATTCACCCAATGAAAAGGTCATGAAAAAAGTGAACCACATTAAAAAAAGAAAAATGGGTATTCCCCAAAATCTATGTGTGATAATTCTATCAATTAATTCTGTCTTTGAAATTTGAACTTGTTTATTTGGCTTGTAAGATTCTTTTAAAGCACCGGAAATAAAACCGTAGCGTGCATCAGTGATCAAACATTCCGTGTCTGTTTTGTGATCTGACTCTAATTTTTTAATTAATCCATCTAATCTTTTTTTTATCTCATCGTAGTTCTTTAAGGTCTTTATTAATTGATTTACATCATTGTCTTTCTCTAATAGTTTTATAGCCAAAAATCTTGATGAATAAATATTAGTAATTTCAATATTACCAGATTTATATATCAGGTCTTGCAGCTCTTTAATCGAAATTTCAATGTCCAAACCATAATTAATGTGAATGTGTCTGACAGTTTTGTCTTTATCTTCATAAACTTCAACAATCTTATTTAATAATTCATCGATACCTGTCCCTTTTGAAGCTACGGTTGGAACAAAAGGAATGCCAAGTAAATCTCCAAACGTTTTATAATCTAATTTATCACCCTTTTCAACCATCTCATCATACATATTCAAAGCTACAATCACTTTTATATCCATATCAATCAATTGAGTTGTCAGATAAAGGTTTCTTTCGAGATTCGAGCCATCTATGATATTAATTACAACATCAGGACTGTTTTTTGAAATAAAGTCTCTGACAAATAATTCCTCAGGACTATATGCAGTTAAGGAATAAGTCCCGGGCAGATCAACAAGCTGAATACAATATTCACGATGATTAACTTTTCCGAATTTAGCGTCAACTGTTACCCCGCCATAATTACCAACTCGTTCTCTTGAACCCGACGCATAATTAAATATTGTGGTTTTGCCTGAATTAGGATTACCAACGAGGGCTACAACTATCTCTTTTTCTCTGGTTTTGTTATTTGTTTTTACTTCTTGAGTTTTTAGAACACCTGAATAAGATGAACTTATACTCATTGATTCGTTATCAGATGAAAAAACATCAATGAGTTCAGCTTCAGAATTTCTTAGTGATATATTATAACCCATTATTCTGTATTCAATAGGATCATTGAGCGGTGCTTTTTTTATTGGCTGTATCTCTTTGCCCGGAACAAAACCCATTTCCATTAACCGTTTTCTGAAAGCTCCTCGCCCTCTAACTTTCGTTATTACTGCTTTTTTACCTATGCTCAGTTCGCTTAATTTCATAAAATCTATTAATCAAATTATTTTATTCAATAAAACTATAATTTAATTTAGTTTAATTTAATAATCACAATAATAATAAATTTAATTGATGTTAACAATATTTTATAAATATTGTAACTAAAATGTTGTAAGAAAATAAGCTGAGTGGGATTTATAATCCTAATTCATTGGAATTTTGTCTCATTCCATCAATAGTCTTTTGAATTAGATCGTCAAGTGGTATTCCAATCATTTCAGCTCCTTTGAGTATAACCTCACGGTTAGCCCCAGCTGCGAATGATTTTTCTTTCCATTTTTTCTTTACAGATTTGACTTCAAGGTCTTGAATACTTTTTGAGGGACGAACTAATACACAAGCTGTAATCAGTCCGGTTAGTTCATCAATAGCATATAGAGTCTTCTCGAGCAAAGATTCAGGTTTAACGTCAGTGCAAATCCCCCAGGCATGAGAAAGAACTGCTCTTATGTATTCCTCATCCCAACCTTCATTTCTTAGTATTTCTTCAGTAACCTGACAGTGACGTTCAGGAAATTGTTCATAATCCAAATCATGAATTAAGCCGATTACTCCCCATTTTTCTTCATCTTCGCCATATAATCTGGCAAAATATCTCATAACAGATTCGACAGCTTTTGCATGATTAATCAACGAATTACTTTTATTATATTTAAGTAACAAATCAATTGCTTCTTGGTAAGCAGGCTTATGTGTATTCATAATCATCCAAGTTAATTTTATTTGACTATTTCAAGTTTGGCATATTGTAGCATTAGTTTTTTTCTGCCAACAGATTGAAAATTAACCATTGCCTGTCTATTAGCATCAGATCCGGTAATTGATTCAATTCGACCGATTCCGAAGTGTGAGTGATTCACTATTGTTCCAACCTTGATAATACTTTTTGATGGTATTTGTGAATAATCATCAACTCTTTCAGCTAAATCATCAAAGACTGTTCCTTCTTCTTTAATTTTTTGTTTTGAATCGTATGTAGTTTCTTTTCTGGTGAAAGATGGAAGTTTTTGTTTTTTAATGTTAAATGAAGTGTGGTCCCATCTTACGAATTTATGATCAATTTCAGTAAGAAATTTAGAAGGGTTTTGATCTACTATATCACCAAATCTTAAACGTTTTTTGGCATAACTCAAAAATAACTTTTCCTTAGCTCTTGTTATACCCACATAGAATAATCTTCTTTCTTCTTCTTCCTCATCAGGATGGAATTCAGATTTAGAAATTGGAAACAATCCTTGTTCAAGTCCGATTATAAAAACTATTGGAAATTCCAAACCTTTTGCTGAGTGGAGTGTCATTAATTTAATTTGGTCTTTTGATGTATCTTTATTGTCAATATCAGAGGAAAGAGTAATCTGCTGTAAATATTCTTCTAATCTGTGATCTGGATGATTATTAAAATAATTAAAAATGTCTGTCAGTAGTTGCTGGATATTATTCCACCTGTCGAGAGCCTCTTCTGTATTGATTTCCCGATACATTTGTAATATTGAAGTATCTTCTATGTAGTTTTTTATAAGTATATTTAATTTAT
>CALHRB010000279.1 GCA_938038165.1 Candidatus Kapaibacterium sp.
TTCGGATACAAAGCAATTGCTTTTTCGAGTCTTGCCATTGCTTTCATCGGTTATTTTGTCTGGGCTCACCATATGTTCACTTCTGGCATGAGTGAAACAGCCAGATTTGTCTTTTCGTTATTAACATTTTTAGTTGCTATCCCTAGTGGTGTCAAAGTTTTTAATTGGGTCGCAACATTATATAAAGGGTCAATTTATCCCGGAGTTCCACTATTGTACGTAATGGCATTTATTTTTCTTTTCTCAATCGGTGGTCTTACTGGCTTAGTTTTAGGATCATTAGCAACAAACGTTCATGTTCACGATACATATTTTGTGGTAGCCCATTTCCACTATGTTATGTTTGGAGGGACTGCTATGATATTATTTGCAGCTTTGCACTATTGGTTCCCTAAAATGTTTGGCAAAATGTATAACGAAAAGACGGCAAAAGTGGCTTTGGCTCTGATTTTCGTAGGATTTAATGTTATGTATTTTACAATGTTCATACTTGGTTATCAGGGGATGCCAAGAAGATATTGGAATTATTTGCCGGAATATACTGCTCTTCATCATATTTCGACATTAGGGTCTTGGATTTTGGTTGCTGGATTACTTTTAATGTTTTACAATTTATTTATGGGATTACTTAAAGGAGAAAAGGCTTCAATGAATCCATGGGGAGGCACTACATTAGAATGGACCGTTCCATCGCCGCCACCACTTGAAAATTTTGAGACCATTCCAACAGTAACACATGAACCATATCATCATATAAACGAGGAGGACAAACATTGATCGAAGCAAGTCATTCTGATATAGCAGAGCAAGCAAGTTCATCAGCCACTCATGCTCATCATGTTCATCGAGATGATTTTGGTGCCAAAATTGGCATGTGGTTATTTCTTTTCACCGAGCTACTTCTTTTTGGTGGATTATTTATTATTTATATGGCATATAGGCAACAATATTCAGATGCTTTCCATTTAGCCGCAAGAGAGCTAAACACTTCAATAGGAACTATAAACACAATCATATTGCTCACGAGCAGTTTAACAATGGCTCTCTCAATTGCTGCACTGCAAAGATATAAAATAACACTTTCACTTTATATGTTATCGGCGACCATACTGCTTGCTTTTGGTTTCATGGTTAATAAATATTTTGAATGGACAGCTAAGTTTAGCCATGGCATTTTTCCCGGCTCAGAAGAATTAACAGCAAAATCTTCCGGTGAAATTATATTTTTTGGGCTTTATTACACAATGACTGGCTTACACGGTTTGCACGTTTTAATTGGCATTATAATACTGACTTTTATGTTTGTTTTTATTAAGCGTAATTCAATCACTCCCACTAATTATATTAAATTAGAAAACTCAGGTTTATATTGGCATCTTGTTGATTTGATCTGGATATTTTTATTCCCATTGTTTTATTTAATTCATTGATTTTTTATAAATGAGATTGAAATATGAGTCAAGAACAACACACAGCACATAAACATCAAGTTGGATACGGGACTTATGTCCTTATCTGGATGGTTCTTTTAAGTTTAACTATAACAACAGTTGCAGTTTCTGGAATTAACTTAGGTGATTTCATTCTATTCACGGCGTTATTAATAGCATTGGTTAAATCAATTTTGGTGGTGAATGTGTTTATGCATATAAAGTTTGATGAACCTATATTCAAGGTATTCATTAGTGTTGCCATTTTGACTTTATTAGCAGTCTTTATCTTAATTTCTTTTGATATATTTTTCAGATGAGGCAGTAAATGTTTAAAGGACCATCAGATTATGCAGGTTCAGTTGATGCAGTAATGCTATTTATCGTTGCAATTTCATTCCTTTTTTTGATTGGAATTACCATTGCAATGATTTATTTTGTAATAAAATATAATAGAAAAAAACATCCTGTTGCAAAAAATATCGAAGGCAACACATTCCTCGAAATACTATGGATTGCTATTCCAACAGTTATGGCACTATTGATGTTTTATTTTGGTTATGCGGTTTATTCAACATCAAGGGATGTTCCTGAAAATGCAATCAATATAAAAGTTACAGCAAAAATGTGGGCATGGAGCTTTGAGTATCCAAATGGAAAGAAATCCGATACTTTATATATTCCTGTTGATACACCTGTCAAATTTCTTTTGAAATCTGTTGACGTAAATCATGCCTTTTATATACCTAAATTTAGAATTAAGGAGGATGTAACAGCTCATAAAGAAAATTATATTGTTATTACTGCAAAAGAGACAGGTCTATACGATATTGCCTGTGCTGAATACTGCGGAATGAACCATTCTTTGATGTACACTACTCTTCATGTTGTACCCACTTCTACTTATTATAACTGGATTAGCGAAGGGGTTTCAAACGAAAAGAAAGATACAACAAGTGCCGAAATTAATGACAAAAAAGTAAATGATAAAACCTGGTCAACATTAACCCTGAATACTGACAAATTTCCAGTCGGACACGGTATATTAATAAAAAAAGGATGTGTGCAATGCCATAGTTTTGACGGTTCTATTATTAATGCACCTTCATTCAAAGAACTTTCCAAAGCAAGAAGAACAGTCATAAAGGAAAACAAAGAAATTGAAGTAATTGTTGATGATGATTATTTGGTTAATTCGATTATTAATCCAAACTTAGAAATAGTTAAAGGTTTTAAAAAGAATTCCATGCCAAGTTTCAGAAACAGACTGTCCGAAGAAGAATTAACAGCAGTAATTGAAGCTTTGAAAACATTCAATTAAATTTAAGCAGTGTCAATAATTAATAGAAATATAATAAGCGCAATCCTTGAACTTGGTAAAGTCAGAATTACTGCGTTTGTAGCTATATCCTCGGCATTGGGATATATTTTACCATTTGGTCAAATTGATCTTGGATTATTGTTAACAATCTTAGGCGTATTTATCCTCTCATTCGGCTCTGCAGCTTTGAACCAATGGCAGGAAGTCCAGCCAGATTCATTAATGCACAGAACAAAAAAGCGACCTTTACCAACTAATTTGATTTCTAAGAATAAAGGGTTATTAATTTCAATATTAACAATTAGCTCTGGTTTATTAATTCTTTTTATTAATTTTGGAATAATCCCTTATTTGCTTGGTGTATCAGCTATAATCTGGTATAATTTCATTTATACACCAATGAAAATGAAAACTGCTTTAGCTGTTTTTCCGGGGGCATTAATCGGTGCAATCCCTCCGGCAATAGGATGGACATCAGCCGGAGGTTCATTGTCAGAACCGCAAATCTGGGCTTTAGCATTTTTTTTCTTTATCTGGCAAATTCCTCATTTTTGGCTTTTGCTTATGGTCTATGATGATGATTACAGGAGAGGCGGTTTCCCAACATTAACCAATATTTTTTCAAAAACACAACTCATAAGAATTACTTATGTTTGGATAATTGGATTAGTTGCAAGTTGTTTTTTAATTCCACTTTTCGGTGGAACAAAAAGTTTACTAACCATATCCTTGCTTATAATAGCCGGAATTTGGTTAATAATCAGAACTAAGAGTTTATTAAATCCAAAACTAACTGATAATCCAATTATTGAACCAAAGCTTTTCAAGATGGCTTTTTTAAGATTGAATTTTTTTGTTTTAATAGTTATGATGTTGTTAACAATTGATAAATTAATAACAAATATTAAGTAATTAAGGAAAAAGGAATTTATATGGATTTTTTTGATAGTCTGGTTCTACCTCATTCTGGTGATAATTTAATTTTACTTAAATACTTGCTGATATTAGCTAATGTTGTATTTCTCATTTTTTCCGGTGTGTTGTTTGCAAGTAGCATACTTTCATATATTTTCAGGAACAGAAGCAGACAAATAGCTAAAAAAGGACCTGAATTTATCAACGAAAGTCATTTTTTCTTCAGACTTTCATCAGATTACATTGATTTAATTACAGCCTCGAAAATAATGGGATTCGGGCTTGGCATAATTCCCTTTTTCAGTATAATAATGATTTATAATCAATTGTTATATTTAACTTCTGTAAACATTAGCGGTTTTTTGCTTTTTGCCTTTCTTTTATACTTAATTGGAATAGTATTAGCTTACTCTTACAAACATTCATTACATCTTAATTGGATTTTCAAAAGAACCAATCCTAATGAAAATATAGACATAGAAGAAATTGAAAATTATCAAATAGCAACAGAAAAACTAAATGCAAGAACTTCTGTTTGGAGTATTATCTTTTTATTTTTTTCATTATGGTTTTTTGTTGGTAGCACAGCTCTGGTTGTTGACAAAACTCATTGGGCAGGAAGTATATCATTGATTAATGTTCTATTTTCTTTTGACAGCTTAACAAAATTTTTGCATTTTATAATCACTGCATTTGCCATAACCGGAGTTGCATTTATAGTCAAATTTTACTTTTGGGACAAACCAAGCTTTGATAGATCTGAAAAATATTCTAATTATTCACAAAGACTTAATACATGGATTGCTTTGACTTTTACTTTTTTTCAACCTGTTTTTTTTGTTTTCAATCTGTTTTCCACACCTCGCACATCAATGACAAATCTGATATATATAATTATCACGGTAATATTTTTCCTGTCATTTATTGTGCTTCATCTATTTTACCAGTCAATAAAGGAAAATAATTTTAAGTCTGCCATTCCGGGATTTTATATTTTGCTGTTAATATTTGCATTGATCATTTACAAAGAACAAACAGCTTTTGGTATTTCTGTTAGCGACCAGATTTTAAAGTTAGCCGACAAATATGAGCAGGAAGAAAAGGCTACTCTATTAGCATCCGGTGGGGGAGAGCAAAAAGTTAACGGGGAGGAAATTTACAAAGCTAAATGTGTTGCCTGTCATCGTTTTGATGAAAGATTGGTAGGTCCACCTCATAAGGAAGTTCTGGTCAAATATCTGAATAAAAAGGATGATATGGTTAAGTATATTTTAAATCCGGTAAAAGTTGACCCGAATTATCCTCCTATGCCTGCTCAAGGTCTGAAACCAAACGAAGCAAAAGCAATAGTTGAATACATGTATGAACACTATGGCAATGAAATTAAGTAAATTAAGTAAAAAAATTATTGAAAGATTTTCTGTTAATATTACTAAATTGCTTTTTTTGTGACTTCAAAGTAGAATATTGACTGACAAAAAATCCGAAAAAGATATTCCGATTTGTGTCGACCTCGATGAAACCTTAATCAGCTCAGACTCGTTAGCTGATTCAATTTTCTGTGCAATTAAAAATAACCCAATAATCATTTTTCTTCTTCCTTTTTGGATTATAAAAGGGAAATATTACTTTAAGAAAAGAATATTATCATACTATCAAATCAATCCTGCAACATTACCATACAGATCTGAATTAATAGAGTTCTTAAAATCAAAAAAAAGTGAAGGTAGAAGAATAATTCTGATTACAGCTTCTTTGCAGGAAATAGCTGAT
>CALHRB010000280.1 GCA_938038165.1 Candidatus Kapaibacterium sp.
AGATGCTCTTGAACAACGAGTCAAGGAATTAATTGACGGAGGAGAGGTCAGCGATAAATTTACTGCCAAAGATACACTTTGCAAAGCAGTTTATGGCAGGGAAGATAAATTGAAGGAATTTGCTAAATCTAACGATGTAGTTATATTCGTCGCCGGACGAAATTCCTCTAACGGTAAAAGCCTTTTCCATATATGTCAGGACACAAATTCACGCTCATACTTCATTGAGGACATTTCCGAACTTAATATGGACTGGTTCGAGGGTGCCGAAAGAGTTGGAATAACCGGAGCAACAAGCACTCCTCAATGGTATATGGAGAATGTAAAAGAAAAAATTGAGCAGGAAATGAGTTCTGTTTCGGTTTGACATTGGATTCTCTAAATAATTTCAAATTCTTTTGCTGAAACAACCGGGAGCTGCTCCCAATCAGTAGTATATTTTGGGGTTCTCATATCTGCACGCGTTCGCCATTTTCTGTTGATTCCTGTTGCAGCATAAAAAAGTGTGTTGGAGCCCATTTTTTTATTGACTTCATCGACTACCTCTGTAATTTTTGCCATTTTCAATCTATTTTCTGTATCAAATATTGATGTCTGAGAACGTTTAGTTGGAACCAAACCACTCAGCATAACACCGACTTTGTAATATTGATACCCAATTCGAAAAATTTGTTCTACGCCCTTCATAGCAAAAGAAATTAATTCTGAGGTCGAATCTGTTGGAACAGGAAGCTGAATTAAAACCCCGTTATGATATTGAGCTTCTTTTTTGAAAGGATTAGTTCTCAGGAAAACCGAAAGTAAATTAGCCGATGACTTTTGTGCTCTCATCTTTTCGCTTGCCCTTGTAACAAAAAATGCAATGGCTTCCTTTACTGAAGCAATATCTTTAACGGTTTGACCAAAGGAGCGAGAGGAAACAATGGCTTTCTTTGCCGGAGGAAAGTATTCATATTCTATACAGGGAATACCCTTTAATTCAAGAACTGTTCGCAAACCCATCACAGTCATTTTCTTTTTTATCCATTTCTCATTTGCATTGACTAAATCCAGAGCAGTAAAAATATTCTGCAAATTAAGAAGTTTTGAGTATTGCCTGCCAATGCCCCAGATATCTGCAACTTCTGTATTTTTTAAATAATAATCCTTGTTCTCAATTCCATACAAATTCAAGACACCTTTATTCGAAGAAACCTTCTTGGCAAATCTGTTTGCTAATTTTGCCAATGTCTTTGTTTCAGCTATACCAATTGAAACAGGAATGCCCGTCCATTTTCTGACTGTGTTCCTGATTAAACGGCAATAGTCAGTCAAATCCTTATGAGAAAAACCCTCAAGATTTATAAAAGCTTCATCAATGGAATAAATCTCAACTTCTGGAGAAAAATGCTCCAAAGTTGTCATTACTCTGTGCGACATATCCCCATAAAGAGTATAATTAGAAGAAAAGACATAAACATTGTGCTTTTTTATTATTTCTTCGGCTTTGAAAAGTGGTTCGCCCATTTTTATACCAAGTTCCTTAGCCTCATTGGATCGGGCGATAATCATACCATCGTTATTGGAAAGCACAACAATTGGCTTCCCCCATAGCTTTGGATTGAAAACCCTCTCGCAAGATGTATAGAAATTATTGCAATCAACGAGTGCAACAGGCTTTACTTTTTTTGATACCTTTCCTTCCATAATACTTCAAGACGTTCCTTGAAAGACTTTTCTTTCCCAAAATTCCCCGGCAGATAAAACACTTTGGCATCATATTCATCGGGGAAATAATTTTCTTTAACAAAATTCCCTTCGTAATTATGAGGGTATTGATAAGCTTCCCCATAACCCTCGTCCCGCATTACCTTTGTTGGAGCATTTCTCAGATGCATTGGAACAGTAACAGAAGCCCCTCTTCTGATTTCTCCGGTGGCGTTCATCAAAGCCATATAAGAAGCATTGGATTTATTGCACGAGGCAAGATAAGTAACACCCTGAGCCAAATTTATCTGGCATTCAGGCAAACCAATCATTTCAACTGCCTGAAAAACAGAAATAGCAAGCGTTAGGGCAAATGGATCTGCATTGCCAATATCTTCACTTGCAAAGACAACCATCCTTCGGGCAATGAAGCGGGGATCTTCGCCTGCGTCGAGCATTTTAGCAAGCCAGAAAATAGCAGCATCCGGGTCAGAGCCTCTGAGCGATTTAATAAAGGCGGATATTGTATCGTAATGAGATTCCCCTTTTTTGTCGTATTGTGCTGTTTTCTGCTGAAGTGCCTTTTCGAGCAATTCTCTTGTCAGGACAACTTTACCTTTATCATTGTTAGCAATTTTAAAGGCTAATTCAATTGAATTTAGAGCTGTCCTTGCATCTCCAGCTGAAATAGTAAATAGAAAATCCCAGTCTTCGATTATAATTGTTTGTTTAGATAGAATCTCATCTTTTTGAAGTGCATTTCTGACAATTGAGCGTATATCATCGTTGGACAGAAGATGAAGGCGATAGACCTGACAGCGGCTTAGTAAAGCTGAATTGACCTCGAACGATGGATTTTCGGTAGTTGCACCAACAAGAGTTATTTCACCCTTTTCTACTGCGTGCAGCAGTGCATCCTGCTGATTTTTATTAAAGCGATGGATTTCGTCTATGAATAGCATTGTCCTTCTGCCTGATTTCCGCAAAGATTTTGCTTTGTCAATCACTGCTCTTACTTCTTTGACTCCGGAATCAACAGCTGACATACGCTCGAAGTTATAATCCCCTGTCCTGGCTATAATAAGTGCTAATGTTGTTTTTCCTGAGCCCGGAGGACCCCAGAAAATAATTGACGGCAAATCTTTGCTCTCAAGAAATTTCCTCAAAGGTCCGTCAGTTCCAACCAGATGATTTTGTCCGTAGATATCATCAAGTGTTTCGGGGCGAACCCTATCGGCAAGCGGTGATAAAAAATTTTGATTATGCTTTTCTTCGTCTTGAAAAAACAAATCCATCGCCAACTCCGATTATTTTTTTAATTATTTAATTTCAACTTCAAAAAGAAAGTTCCAATTTTTTCCTGTTAGAAACAATCTTTTCCCCTCGGGATCATAAGCTATGCCATTTAAAACATCGGTATTTGTATTATACCTAATGTATGTTCTGAGGATTGAACAATCAATAATACCTTTAATTATTCCTGAAGCTGTGTCAATTCTAATAATATTATCCGATTGCCAGACATTTGCCCATATCTCACCGTTTATAAATTCCAGTTCATTTAAGTAATTAACGGGATTGAAATTCATATCAGTAACCGGGAGGAGCCTGATTGTTTGAAAATTTTCAGGATTAATAAACCTTAGTATGTTGCTTCCATCGCTCATAACAAGTTCACTTCCAGTATAAGTAAGTCCCCAACCTTCGCCATGATAATCAAATGTTTTGATCAAATTGAAAGAATTCAAATCATAGACAAAGCATTTTTTGTTAAGCCAACTAATCTGGTAAATTTTATTATTTACCAGGACTGCACCTTCTGCAAAAATGTCAGGGGCTAAGTCAATTTTTTTGATGATTTTTCCTGTTTCTATTTCAACTTTTCTTAAAGAAGACTGTCCCTTTTGACCAGTACTTTCGTATAAAAAACCCTTATGAAAAAACAAACCCTGAGTGAAAGCATTTACATCGTGAGGGAACTTGTTAATTACTACGATTGTGTTTTTTTCAATCAAATTTTCACTTTTTTCTTTAATATTTCTTGATAAATTATTATCCTGAATCTTCAATTCATCAACTTTGCGATTATTCTTTCCATTACAAGAAATAAAAATTGAGATGCTAAGAAAAATTATTAATAACCTCATTTTAATAATCGTTAAAATTTATAACCTAACAAACATTTAAAATACAATTTTAAGCAAATAAAATATATATAGAGTTTTTTTTAGTAAATTTGTTTTTTTCTTAAACTGACTTAGCACAGGATTATTGAATAAATACGCATTAAGCATACTTGGAATAATTCCAGCACGGTATTCATCGACAAGATTACCCGGGAAAGTCCTTGTTGATATTAATGGTAAGCCAATGCTTCAACGTGTGTGGGAAGCAGCATGTCGCTCAAAATATCTAAGCAGGATAGTTATAGCCACAGACGACGAAAGAGTTGAAAATCTATGCTTCAGTATTGGTGCTGAATTTGTAATGACTCCCTCAGAATTATCCTGTGGCACTGAAAGAGCCATTTATGCTTATAAAATACTTAATGAAGACTCAGAAATAATCCTTAATATACAGGGCGATGAACCGCTTTTAAGCGGAACCATCATTGACAACCTTATTGAATCGTTTATAGCAAGAAACGCCGACGTCGGAACATTAATCAAAAAGATTGACAATAATGAAGACATATTTAACCCTTCAGTTGTAAAAGTTACATTAAACAACGAGTCAAATGCTTTATATTTTTCAAGAAGCCCCATCCCATATTTAAGAGATTACCCCCAATCTGAATGGCATCAAATTCATTCTTTTTGGAAGCATATCGGTATTTACATTTATAAACATTCTGCTTTTCTTAATTTCAATGTTCTTGCCAATTCGGAATTAGGCAAATTTGAACAGCTCGAACAATTGAGATATCTTCAAAATGGCTATAGCATACATTGCATTGAGACTGATCAGCACCTTATCAGTGTTGACACTAACGAGGATTTAGAATTAGTTAAAAAATATCTTAATCAAAAACAATAGTCCTTGACTATGATCAAATATATACTTCTATTCCTTTTTTTGAACTTTATTATCATATCCTATGCCAGGACATCAGAAAATGACAAATTTGATCTGAATTTTTCTTCTTGCAGATATTTGTTAAACTTAAAAGAGAATATTGATTCAATAAAAACAAATGTATTAGTCTGGACAAAAGAAAACAACAAATGCAAGTATGATTTAATTGATTCTTTGACAGATAATCTAATCAGAAAGGGCGATGATTCATATTTCTACTGCTTGGTTGCAGTTTGCAACGTCGCCGATAAAAGCCTTTATGATGCACTTTTGGAAGCAAATGGAATGTTATTCTATGGAAATTTTGATTATTTAATCAGAAAATTGTTTGATTATGAAAAATACTTCCATGAAGAACATTGCTTCCTGAAATATCTGATAGAAGCATTGAGCCTCGAAGTTTATACCTCAAAAAATCAAAGCAAGGAATTGGTCGAAATAGAAAAATTTATTGAAGCCGAGTCAATCAGATACAAGTTCAATTCCGAACAAAGGTTGTTTCTATCAAATTTGCTGAAAAGAATAGATCCTTCGATTTGGAGTAACGAATGAACCTATTCTTCTGAGCTTGCTTTAGGTTTTCTTCCCCTTCTTTTTGATGATGGCTTTGGTGCTGTTTTTGGTCCCTTCAAATATTGGCTCCAGGTGTATTCAGATGGAATATATTTACCCTCGAGAGCAAGTGAGATGAGGAAATCACCCGTTGTACTAACAATCCAATTGAAATCCTCGGGTCTCATAAAATTCTTTTCTATAAACGGAACGGGGTTTAAGAAACTCATAGCATAGTAATTGTTGCCTTTGATTGCAATATCAACAGCGTTAAAATCATAGCCAAGAGCATTGCAGATTTTTAAAGCAATTTTAAGAATCTCTTTTTCTATTTCAGGATCAATGAACAGGTCCTGGCTTGAAAACCTCAAGTGCATTGGTTTTCTGGGATCATAATCAACCAAACGGTGAAACTTTTTGCCAACTACGTAAATACGAAAGTACTTTTCAAAATCTATATATTCCTGTAGGATCATTGTAGTTGATCCGGTAAAGTCATAAGCAGCAAAGAATTCATTTTCGTTATAAACAGTGAAGGCATTCCTTCCTGAATTTCCCTGATTTGGCTTGATAACAGCTGGAAAACCGATATAATCGAATATTTCTTTCCAATTCAAAGGGTATATCAAATTCCTGAAACTATCGGGACCTGTCCCCGGTGGATTTTCTTTACTTGGAATTATGGCTGTTTTTGGCACTTTTATTCCAAGTTTCATAGCTAAGGAATAATTAAAAAAGTTATCTTCGGGATAGTTCCAAAACGGATTGTTAACAACTTTAACATTTCCAAGAGCAGATTGCATCATAATTGAGTGGTAAAATGGTACTTCGTGTGAAGCTCTGTCGAATATAACATTATAATCACTAAAATCATCTATTCTCAATGCTTTCACCGTCATCAGTTCAGATTTTACCTGCTTGTATCTTGCAATATTTTGTATGTATTCATTAACAGCAAAGGGGAATGTTTGCTCCATCCCATAAAGAATTCCAATCTTTTTCATAGTTACCTCAAAAAATTTTTAGTGGAAACTTTTTTATCATCAAAGTTATTGGAAACGTTGAACAACAATAAGTATTTCAAATAATTAGAGATTTATTATTTTATGACTCAGTTAAAAGGATCTATCTTTGCACTATTACCTTACGGTAGAATTTTTTACCGTTGATGTTAAGTTCTAGCAAATAAAACCCATTGCTGAAATTTGTTATGTTAATTATTTGTTGATGTTCGCCCGGTAAATAATTATTTGATTCGCTGTAAATTGAACTTCCGGGTAGATTTAACAAACTAATTGTGATGTATGAAGGATTTAAAATGTAAAACTGCAGTAAAATTTTGTCGTCTGCCGGATTGGGGTAAACATTAAATTGATAGTAGTTTACCTCGTCTCCCACGCTTTCGATGTCAAATAAATATGGATCAGACATTCCTGTTACACAGCCATTGCTATCAATAGCCTGAACAGTATAATAACCAGTTTCGACAGGGGTGATAACCGAATCTGTAGCTCCTTCAATTTTCTGCCCGTCTAAATACCATTGGTTGCCAGTAGGATAGCTTGAAACAAGTTCCATCAGCCGCCTTGTTATCTTTGGAGCAGGAGGTATTTCAATCAAAATCTCTTGAACAAGAGTATCACAGCAGCCAGTATTGATGTTGCATTGTATCAATGTTATATATCCTTTGCCAGCCTTACCCCAAACAACAACAAGACTGTCATCCTGTAGTCCATTGACTGGTGTTCCACCGGTAACCTGCCATTGGTTTGAATATCCTGTTTCTTTAGTGTAATATGTAACCCTGAGCGAAGGACATACCACTAATTTACCAGATATTTCAACATTCGGCGAAGGTAATATTGTGATTGATTCTTCAGATTCCTCGCTGTCCATCATGGGACTGCTTGCTCTAACTCTTATCTTGTAACCGCTTCCCGGTTTCAATGTTCTTGGCAGTTTACCAGTTACAATGCCGTGAGTTGTGCTTTTCAGATTTCCAATAATAAAAGGATTGTCAAAATTTCCTTCTTCGTCAGATAGTTCAACCTGAAAATTATTATTGGAATCATAAATGATCGAAGATGTGAAAGAAACTGAAATCTCCTTTCCTGCACAATAACTACCTTCGGCAAACACTTTGAAATCAACCTCTTTGCCTTTGAAAACGCCGTCGCCCCAGGTACCAACCAACAGGTCTCCGCTTGAATGTTGAACAATATTTAGTAATTGAATATTAGTTAAACCACCGTTGATTTGCTTCCATGTTTGACCATTGTCAGTTGAACGATAGGCACCTTTGCCAAAAGTTGCAGCACAAAGTTCTCCGTTTTGAGCTTTGAGCAAACCAAAAATCTGCTCGGAACCTTTTAATTCCGTTGATAGCTTCCAGGAACCTCCATTTGATGTAGTGTTATAGATTTTTGAATTTCTTGATCCGATAAGAATCAGGTTGTCGTTTACAAAAACAAATGAATATATATTTTTTTGTTCGGGTAGTCCCTGGTTAATTGCACGCCAGGAATTACCATTGTCCCTTGAAAAATACATACCGCTGAAAGTGCAGGCAAAAAGCTCATCCTCATTGCTAATAGCAATATTGTTAATTGAAATATTAGCAATGCCATTATTCCTTTCCTCCCAACTTTGACCGCTGTTAGTTGATCTGAAAAGTGAACTGTAAACATCAGTTGCAACATATAAATGACCGTTCGAGGGATTAATTGATATTGCAACAATATATGGACTTAGCAATCCTTCGTTGATTTCAGTCCAGGACTGCCCGTTATCCTTGCTAATGAATATGCCTCCGCCATTTGTGCCGGCAAAAATATCCCCGTTAGCCCTGACTGCCATTGTATTTACAGTTAAATTAGTTAATCCATTATTAACTTGATCCCAGTTATTTCCATTGTCAATTGAACGATAGATGCCTTCTTTCTGAATTGCGGCAAATATTTCGCCAGAGGGTTTAGTAACCAATGCAGTTACTTTTCCCTTGAGATTTCCTGCTTTCTGCCAGTATATTGTTTTGGATTCAGCAGAATAATTTGTTATAATAATAGCAAATATAATCGTTAGTAATGTGTTAATTAAATCGAATTTACTGAATAAATAGCTAATATGTCTCATTTAGATCCTCGTTTTTTTCTATTTAAAAATTAGTAATTTTACAGAATATAAATATAATTAACAGTTAATTAATAACCATTAAAATTAATATTAGTTACAAAAAAACAAAAACTAACATTTTTTTACTTTATGTGTTATTTTATATGACGGGTATAATTTACTATTGAATGAAAAGAAAATTATCCAAATATTCTGACGAAGATTTGTTAATACTATTAAGAGGAAGCAGAAAGGAATCCGAGGAAGCTTTTACTGAAATTTATGATCGCTATGCTATAAAAGTTAATGCTTATTGCCGAACAATTATTGGAAATAAGGATGAGGCTGAAGACATATTTCAGGAAACATTTATTAGGTTTTATCAAAATGTTAAGATTGAACATCCTAAGTCAACAATAATAGGTTATCTCATAAAAATAGCAAGAAATTTATGCCTTAACTTCAAAAGAGATAAAAAACAAGCTGTGTCAATTGATAATTTAGATTTTTCGATCCCTGCTGATATTAGTTTTGAGGACAAAGAACTTAATGACTTGATTTTGGTTGCCATTGACCTTTTGGACAGCGAAACTAAGGAAGTGATCACTTTGAGAGTTTTTAATGATATGTCATATAACGAAATAGCCGAAACTATTGGCATTACCTCGGCAAGAGCACGCTATTTGGTTTACAATGGCAAACAAAAAATAAAACAAATACTTGATCCATATATTAAAGACATTTATAAATATTAGGATAAATCAATGGATTATCAAATACTAATACACGACTTCGTTGATGGGACTCTTGATAAATCCCAGGAAGAAGGACTCTTTATAGCACTTGCCTCAAGCGAGGAGCTTAGAGCAGAATTGCGTCAGACAATCGCACTCGAAAAAGCCTTCGGGAAAAAGCTTAGTTCCTTCACACCATCTGCCAAATCCACTGTTGCCATCTTTTCTGGCTTATCTATGGCAATTCCCGGCAGTGCTTCCGCTGTCGGATTGGCTTCATCAAAAAACATTGCATTTATTTCAAAATATATGCAAGCAATTATTGGCAGTCTTTCGACAGCCTTGATTGCTACCGCTCTATTCTTTGGAATTAATTCATTCAAAACTGAGGATAAGATTTCATCTCCAATGAATTCACTCATTAATAAGAATATTGATCTACTTAATTCTGACTTCAGCATTCCAAAAAATTATTCCTATGAAACTACAGAATCGAAGGTTAAAATAGTTTATAGGGATATCACTCAAAAAGTCGTTCAAGAGAAATTTCTAACACCTCAGAATAAATCAGAATTCATTCCTCAATCCATCATTATTGATAAATCTGAACCTTTAGATTTATCAGAGAATATAATTTTTCATTCTACTTTTTTATCAAAAGAGGATGTCGTTTATGAATCAAAAAATCTATCATTGAATCCAGCTAATACAATCATATTTCCAGACTTCGATCTGACAAGCTATTGGTTAAGTCTTGAATTTCACGGAAATCAAAGTCTATTGCAACAAAAAGCTGACGTTCCTCAATCATCAAATCCATTATTT
>CALHRB010000281.1 GCA_938038165.1 Candidatus Kapaibacterium sp.
TGACACTTGTTCTTTATTTTTAAAATTAAAAATTCTTGTATTTAATGTTATTAATGTAATTTTGTTCACAAGATTATTTTATAAATCGCACCATTAGGGGTTAAATTACTTTCTATTAGGTTGAATTTAAAGCTATTCACCTCACAGAAAAGTGTATCTGAATATTTTTCAATCATTTTTCTAAAATCTCTTTTGTCAGCAAACTTAATCCTTTGAAGGGTGATATGTGGATGATAATCGCGTTTTTCAGCCTTAAATCCGAACTTTTCGAGTATGGTTGTTGTTTTGATTTGAATTTCATAAACAATTTTGTCGGAATTGATAACATTTGCAAAGAGAACCCTTGGATTTGTGGAGTTTGGGAAACTTCCCAAACCCTTTACTATGAGTTTTGAATTATATTCAATCAAATATTCCTTTAATGATTCTATTATTTCATCAACAATGGATTCTTCGGTGTTTCCAATGAATTGATAGGTAAAGTGTAGATTCTCTTTTTCGACCCATTTGCCTTTGGTTATATTTTTGAAGTCTGAAATGACTTCGTCATATTTGACCTTAAAATAATCACTTTCAACAAAAGTTCCTGTAAAAATTCTTTTCAATGACATATTTTTTTTGCAATAAGGAATTAATGACAATTTACTAAAACAATTTTTTTTGAGGTAAAAGAATTTAATAAAAAAAAAGCAGCCTCGAAAATTAATTAAGGCTGTCTCTTTTTCGGGAGACAGCCCCATTTAAATTTTACTTTCTCCGGTTATTAAACCAGAAGAGTAGCAAGAATTAATGATACAATAGACATCAACTTAATTAAAATGTTAATTGAAGGACCGGAAGTATCTTTGAAAGGATCCCCAACAGTATCGCCAACAATAGCGGCTTTGTGCGGTTCTGATTTTTTAAAATATTTCACGCCGTCAATAACAACACCTTCTTCGAACATTTTCTTTGCATTGTCCCAAGCACCACCGGCGTTTGCCTGAAAAATAGCCATTAAAACACCGGTAACGGTTACGCCCGCTAGTAAGCCACCGAGAGCTTCTTTCCCAAAGAAAGGAATGAAAGCAACAATGACAGGGACAAGAACAGCCATAAGACCGGGAACAATCATCTGACGAATAGCGGCTTTGGTTGAGATTGCGACGCATTTTTCGTATTCGGCTTTTCCTTCGGCTGAGTGGAAGGTGTCTAAATCCTCTTTTGACCATTCAGATTGTTCTTTGTCTCCCATGCGTTTCATAACTTCAAGGGCATTTTTCAAAGCTGGAATATCATTAAATTGTCTTCGAACTTCCTTGATCATCGACATAGCTGCACGACCAACAGCTCCCATAGCCAGAGCGGAGAAAATAAAGGGCATTAAAGCACCAATAAATAAACCTGCCATAACGTTTGCCTGAGATATGTCAATTGATTTAACGTGAGCGGTGGTCATATAAGCGCCGAAAAGAGCAAGAGCAGTCAATGCCGCCGAGCCGATGGCAAAGCCTTTACCTATAGCGGCTGTTGAATTTCCTACTGCATCGAGTTTATCAGTTCTGCCTCTTACCTCTTTGGGTAATTCAGACATCTCGGCAATACCTCCTGCATTATCGGCTATAGGACCATAGGCATCAACAGCTAATTGAATGCCTGTTGTTGCAAGCATACCAACAGCGGCTATGGCTATTCCATAAAGTCCGGCTAATTCGAAGGAAACGATAATTGCGACTGCAATCAAAAGAACGGGGATAGCTGTTGAAATCATCCCTGTTCCAAGTCCAGCGATAATATTTGTTGCGGCGCCAGTTAAAGATTGCTCCGCGATTTTTCTTACCGGAGGTTTGCCCAAGCCGGTAAAATATTCAGTAATAAGACCAATCCCAATACCAGCAACCAAACCTACTATTGTTGCAAAGAAAACACCCAAGGAGGTAACCTTATAAATTTTTCCGTACAATGGATCATCAAACGTAAAAGAACTTGGAAGTAGCCAGCTAATAATGAAATAAGACACAATTATCATAAGAATTCCTGCAATAAAAGTTCCTGTGTTTAGTCCAGCCTGAGGATTGCCGCCCTCTTTAACTTTAACAAAAAAAGTTCCAATGATAGAAACAACGATGCCTGCACCTGCAAGGAAAAGTGGTAATAAAATTGCAGAAAAGCCAAGGAAAGGAGTGGACTGGAATTCAGTTAAACCAATAAATGCGGCTCCAAGAACCATTGTAGAAACAATTGAACCTACATAAGATTCAAAAAGGTCAGCTCCCATTCCAGCAACATCCCCAACGTTATCCCCAACGTTATCTGCGATAGTAGCAGGATTCAAAGGATGGTCTTCGGGAATTCCGGCTTCGACTTTACCAACAAGGTCAGCGCCAACGTCAGCAGCTTTGGTATAAATACCTCCACCCACTCTTGCAAAAAGAGCAATCGAGGAAGCTCCAAACGAGAAACCCGTTACAACTGTAACGACGACTTTAATCGCATCAGCATTGTTCAGATTGAAGGCATCGAACAAATAACCATAGAATATGAATAATAAGCTAAGACCAACAACACCAAGACCAACAACACCCATTCCCATAACTGAACCGCCATTAAAGGCTATTTTGAGTGCTTTGTTCAAGCTATCTCTTGCGGCATTTGTTGTTCTGACATTTGCCTTAGTAGCCACTTTCATACCAATATAACCTGCTAAACCAGAGCAGATAGCACCAATCAGGAATGACAGACCAACTAATGGTGATGAGTCTTTTACCGAAGCTCCCTGAATAGCAAGTAAAATTCCTATAATGATTACAAAAATAGCTATCACAGAATACTCAGCTCTCAAAAAAGCCATTGCTCCTTTGTTGATGTAAGATGCTATTTTTTGCATCTTTTCATCGCCTGCATCTTGCTTCGAAACCCAAGCTGAACGGGCAAATGTGTAGATTAATGATATTATACCAATTATTGGTATTAGAAATAATAAACTTAAATCCATAACAACCATGATATTAATGAACAAAACATATTCGAGATCCTATATTCCAAAAAAAATAATCGCTATGTGCATAATCATAGCAATTATTAAAATGATGACTAAGTTTTAAAAATTTTTAAATATTTCACACACAAAATAAACAAATTTTCATTTTTTTAAAACGGTTTAACTTAATAAAATCAAAAATTAAATCAAATAATAATATTAAAAGTTGCTTGAATTTAAATAGTTTGTAATTATTATGTTGTAGTCATTTGAAGATAGGCGAAAACTTTTTATCTTCCTCTGCCGTAGGTTTGATTATAAAATTCTTCTTGAAATTTTTCTTCTTCTTTTGTGGATTTGTTAGGTTCTGATTCCTTGTTACCAATAATATTTTTTAGCATTCTTTCGTGAGTTTGGATTTCTTTTTCGATCAAAATGAGTTTGTCCTGTAATTTTTTTTGTCTTTGCTTGATCCATAAATTATCTTTTAACTTTTCAGAAAAAACGAGAGGCTCTTTTAATTTCATTTTGTCAATTCTTCTTTTTTCGACCTCGATCATTAGTTCAATTTTTCTGATTTCTTTTTGTAGAAAGTCTTCGTCAACAACAAAGCTTTTATTGTGTATTAAAGAATTAGAGGAAATTGATTCAAGGATTAATTTCAATCTTTGCAGGTTTCCTTTTTGATATGAATCTTGAACAGCATGCCAGTATTTTTGAGCAATTTCATTTTCACCTGAAACATCAGGATGAAGAATTTTTACTAATTTTCTATAAATTTTTGAGAGTTCTGAATTCGGCTCATTATTTCGATGGCTCTCTTCAGTTTGGTTATCAGTTAGATTTTCGAATTTATGTATTCGATCATTTTCTTTTTTCTCGAATTCTTTATCAACGATTTTATTGACAAAGTCAATTGTTTTTTGGGTAAGTTTTTCGCCTCTTTGTATTTTAATAGCAAAAATTTCGATTTTCCTTTCGAGTTTGGCAGCAATTTTTGTTTGAGAAGCGATTTTTTTTTCGAACTCTCCAAATATTAAATCATATTGATAGAGTATCTGAGGTTGGATTTCGTAATTAAGCCTATACCATTCATTCATAACTGCTAACAAATTTTCTCTGGCAAAATCAAGTTTTTGCCGTAAAATTTTTATCATTGGATGCTCTGTTATGGCGTAATCAATATTTTTTTTATTTTTTTCCAGTTTTAAGAAATTTTTAATTTATTATTTTTCAATAGCAAATGATTCATTCTTTGAAGATTTTGCAACTAACATTTCGGCTATAATGCAGCATAGAGCAAGTATAACAGCCAATTGCCAAAGCTCAGTGCCGGTTCTGGCTCTTTCAATACCTTTAATAATATTGTTTCTATCTTCAATCACATCAAAATTAACATTTTTATTCAATATATTTGCAAAGTGGTTCTTTATTTCCTGTTCAGTTAAATTATTAATATTTGACTCGGTTGGGTTTGCATTGACAGATAACAATGTTATTGGAACGTTATCTTGTGATTTGATAATATAGGAGCCCAAAAGGTTATTGTTATCAAATCTTAATAATGCACCTGAAGGCAAGTTGACTGATTGAACTGAGGATTCAATATTCCTGGGGTCAATGATCCTGAAAGTTCCGCCAGATGAATATTTATTTGGTAAATTGAGAGTTATCGGTACACCAACAATGGCAAGCTTACCAATTTCTTGCTTGAATGATAGATAATAAGAGCTGCGATAAATTATTGCTGGAAAAAGACCGGTCAGAGGTAATGAACTCCAATTAAGGTCTGGTGTAACAGCCACATATAAAAGTTTACCATCGCCAATTCGAACTTCATTAATAATTGAGCCACCGGGAATTTCAATTAATGACTGTCCAGAGTTGGTCGAAAGGGTTTGATAAATTTCTACTTTTTCGGCTATTTTTTTGTTGTCGGTGGTTCCTTTGAAAACACCTTCGAACAAAGGATGTAACTTGTCAATTGAGATAATGTCTGCTGGAGAATTGTTGGGAAATTTTTGTTGCTTCAAACCAGATACATTCAATTTATTCATTCCGGAGATAAATGTTTCTCTGTTTGTTAAATCATCTGCAAAAAAGAGAACTGAACCGGAATTTTCAAGATATTTTCTGATTCTGTCAAAATCTGAGTCTTTGTAGGGTCCACCTGCAAAAATCATTAAATCAAAATCATTAAAATTTATGTTGCCAATTTGTTCAGGTTCAAAAAATTTATTGGTAGAAGCAGAATACCCATTTTGAATTGCGGATAAAAATGTAGCAATATATTTGATTTTATCTTTATTGCCGATTAAGGCTATCTTTGGTATGTCGGGTATTATAAAACCGAAGTGGCGTTTGTTATCATATTCGAGGACATCATTTTCGAGTTCAACATAAGCGGAATTTGCTCCAATGGTTGGTGGCAGTGCATTCAATAATATTGATTTTTGTGATTTAGCTTTCAAATCAAAAATTCTTTGTGTTAGCCTTTGATTATTTATAAATAGACTAATCAAAGCACCGCTGATGTCTTTTTCGGAATGATTTCGTATATGGGCTTCAATTTCAACAGGTTTATCTTTTTGAAAAATCTTTGTAATGACTGTTATGGAGTCTATGGAAAGATTTTGTAAATTTTTGCCTGAATTAAATCCGATCGGAATAAAATAAACGGAGGTGTTCTCATCAAATAATTTTAATGAATCCTTGTCTTCTCTTAAAAACACATTTGGTTGAGCATCTGTTATAATATAAATATCTTTAACCAAATTTATTGATTTATCAAGCAATAGAGATGCTTTTCGAAGGCTCGATTCCAAATTGGCAGTCTTTAATGAGATTTTTGATTTCTGCAATTCTTCATTTAAAATTTCTAAATTTCTTGTAAAACTAAGTTCGTTGATATTTACATCATCCACCATTGAAATCAAAGCAGCTTCATCACCTTCTTTCAGGTTGTTCAAAAGAGTTCTGATTATGTTTTTTGCCTGATTAAATCTATTGCCATATTCGTCTGACAAATCAAGGCTGAATGAGTTATCCAGGATAAAAACTGAACTGGTCTTAGCATAAGTGCCTATTCCCGGAATAGTGGTTCTTACAGTAGGACGGGCAAAAGCAAGGACAATAAAAGTTATTATTAAAATCCTTAGAATCAACAAAATTAGTTGCTTTATTTTTAACCGTCTGATTTTGGTCCTTTGTAATTCTTTTAGAAATCTTAAGGTAGAAAATTCAATCGTTTTCAGCTTCCTCAGATTAAGGAAGTGAAGGATAATTGGTATTGCCGAAGCAAGTAATCCCAAAAGAACCAATGGGTTTAAAAAAGTCATAATTAATAACTCAATTATAAAGTCCCACTACTGACGGATTTGATATTTAAAAATTTATTAAACCGCTCAGTATATACGGAAAAGATTTTGATTATTCAGTATTTCTGTGTTAATTTTAATTATTTTAAGGATTACAATGAAACCATTATACTTATTTATTTTATTTATCAGCTTTAATTTCTTTCCGGGACTACTTATCGGAAGTGATACAACTGTAATTCAAACGTTGACATTCGATGACATAACAAAAAGACGTGGAGTTTGGAAATTCCCTGATGATCCGGAAAGCTTCAGAAAAATCCTTATGATTTATACCCTGAAATGCGATCCACGAACAACTCATGACCGATATAACTGCGGCGAATGGGATTATCTTACTTATAATTTAATTCATAAAAAAACCGGACAGCAGGATTCTTCTCAATTGGAATATTATTTATACAGAATTGGCAATTCAACACCTGATACAATCAATTACACATCAAAGCAAACTTCAACCATCTACAAAAGGAAATATTTTTATCAAAATATCAATTATATACATAGTCAGGAAGAATTTAAAATTGGTAGTTCAGGTAAAGTAATTGAAAGCGACTCAAAAAAATTTAGGCTTCAATGGTCTCTAACTTCAAAGGAATTGAAAAATTTTGGTTTTTCAAGAGGGGAAATAAACAGGCTCAAACTTTATTTTGAAAAGCCTGTTTTGAAAGTTAAGAACTTAAGAATTAAGATGTCTAGCGGCTCTCTGGAAGAAAAGTATAATAACAATCTCGAAACTTATTTACTTTATAATTTCGATAAAATCGACAGCGGTTGGGTTACTTTCAATCTGCTCAATCCTTTCATTTGGAACGGGCTTTCCGGAATCACATTCGAATTAAGTATGGAATCCGAAACTAATGAAAATGTCAATTTAAGGCTTGGTGGATTTGATCGCGAAGCCTCCCTCATTAGTAAAGCCTCAGATAATTATCTTTTCTTTGACGGAATTAACGATTGGATTGAAATTGATAATCTGCCAATAAATAATATTTCGAAATTTACTTTAGAGTCCTGGATTAGGGCTGATCAGTTCAAGGCTATGACTGATATTTTTAACTATGGCGATAAAATCATAATCAGGATGGGCAGAAGTTCGGGCGACTTATATTTCTATCTTAACAATCCAGATGAAAGCTATGGAGTGGCCACTAATGCAGTCAGTTTTGGTGAATGGACGCATCTTGCTATGATTTTCGATGGCTCTCAGTCAGAAAATAAAGACAAATTAAAGGTTTTCGTTAATGGAAAGCAAACCGTTTTAAGCTTCAATGGGAAAATACCCTCAGTTACAAGTCCAGCTAAAGAAAAACTGATTATCGGACATTACAATTTTAAGGGTGGGATAGATGAAATTAGACTCTGGAATGATGCTCTGACAGAATCAGCAATTTCAGGATGGTTAAACAAAGAATTAACCAATCAGCATCAATCTTATTCAAATATTATAGCATATTTTCCTGCTAATGAGGATAGAGGTACTGAATTGCCTGATAATAGCAAATCAAATAAAAATGGCACTCTTATTGGCTGTCCTGAGTGGTCTTCTGTTTCATCAGATCAATTATTTAAAGATATAAAAAAAATTAATCTGACGCCAGTTTTTGTTATGATGAGAGGAGAGTATAAATCTACAATTGACTCATCGCAAATTATTACTGAAATTATTCCAAATCCACCAATTTCTATCCAGAAATATAAGATAGAAAATTATAAGCCTTTAATCTCTGAAATTATTTATGGATGGAATGACAAATATGAATATACATTAAATCAGCATAAGATAGCAATTGACTCAACTAAAACCATTTTGGATAGACAAATTATTAATAGTAAAGCAAAATATTATGGTAAACCCTATGACATTTATGATGATTTTGAAATAGGAAGGTTTATCACACCCTATGGAATAGGCCTCGACCTTGGTCCTGACGGCTTTTCGTGGATGTATGATGTAACTGACTATGCCTATCTGCTGAAAGGGGATGTGGAATTTTCGGCTGGAAATCAACAGGAATTAATTGATGTAAAATTTCTTTTTATGAATGGCATTCCTCCAAGAAAAGTTTTGAAACACGACCGAATCTGGGGTAAAATGGCTAATTATTATTACAAAGACCTTTCAAACGATACAAAGCTTTCTGAAACCAGAATTGAAATTCATCCTGATGCAAAATCATTTAAAGTTAAGACAAGAATAACCGGTCACGGACATCAAAGTAACGATGGCAATTATCCTCATTGCTGCGAATGGAAAGATAATACACATTATCTTTACCTTAATGGTGATGATTTTGCTGAGTGGCATATTTTTCAGTATAATGACTGCGCCCTTAATCCTGTATTTCCTCAAGGGGGCACATGGCCCGGCGCTCGTGAAGGTTGGTGTCCGGGGGATGTCGTCAAAGACTATGAGTTTGATGCCACCAAAGTAGTAAAAGGTAATTCCATCCTTTTTGATTATGACATAACAAAGGTTCCAACAAACAATCAGGGAATGGGTAGCGGAAATTACATAATGAATTTTGATTTTTTCCAATATGCTGAATCAAATTTCGAAACCGACCTCGAAATTTATGATGTTATAATGCCCAGCGATTGGGAATATTATTCAAGAAAAAATCCAATCTGTTCTAATCCCAAAATTTTAGTTCGTAACAACGGTAAAATCCCGATTGACAAAATAAAACTACGTTACGGAGTTGTTGGAGGGATTAAAAAGGAATCAAGCTGGCAGCCCATTCCCTCTATCGAACCAAACCAAATGAGTGAAATTGTTTTGTTTATAGATAATAATAGCTTTTGGTTGGGCGACGGATCAAATAGATTTGAGGTTGAAATCCTTGAAGTTAATGAAAAGCGAGATGATTATCCCGAAAATGACAAATATATTTCGACTTTCAAACTTCCTGACCTTTATAAAAACAAGTTTGTTATATGGTATAAATCCAATAACAGACCACAAGATTATACTTACATTATCAAAGATTTGAAAGATAATATAGTTTTTGCGAAAAATAACGTTTCTCCAAACACTACATATTCGGATACTATTGATTTACCTGCTGGTTGCTATAAATTTGAATTTATTGATAAAAATAGTTTAGGGCTGTCTTATTGGGCTTATCCTGCACAAGGGAATGGTGCAATTCAAATAAGAGATGTTCAAGGGAGTGTTATGAAAGCTTTCAATCCTGATTTTGGCAGAAGTATTTATTATGAATTTAGCACAGGGGAGATAAGTTATGTCAAGGATCATCAAGCTGATTACCTTATATATCTTTATCCCAACCCAGCAACAGAAAAAATTGTT
>CALHRB010000282.1 GCA_938038165.1 Candidatus Kapaibacterium sp.
CCAGTATCCTGTAAGAAATAATATCATCAAAAAAATGTATATTGGTTCAAAACTTATAGGATATGCATAGATACCGGTTTCAAAACGCAAATAATACTGAATAAGGGTAGTAATGACAATTGCTATTATATCAGAAATAAGCTGGAAAAACGTCGGGGTAAGAAAATAATTCGGCTTCAAACGTTGTTTAAGTTTTGAGTAATTTTTTTTACTCAAAATTTTCTCCTTCATATTTTCAGCTTTTTCTAACATTTATTATAAATAGTAAAATTACAAATATATGTAATTAATTCAGACTTATGTTTTAATTTCGTCACCTAATTTATTTCTATCCCATAAAGAATTTTGTTTATTTCTACAAAATCTTATAATACCAAGTAAAAAACCAATATTCATCGAGACAAAAAATAAAAATACTTTAAATGTTAAAAAATTGATTTTTAGAATTTCAAATAACCATCCTATCAGAGCAAATCCATAAACTATTAAATTAAAATAAATTAAGGGATAATAAAGAAATGAATTTCTATCAATGAAAACCAAACTAACAAGGAAAATTGTCATAAAAATGGGGGTTAACCATCGAAGTAATTTATGTGATATAACAAAAATTGACATTAAGCCATAGCTCGGCGAAAGAATTTGTTTTACGGCTTTTAAAGTTGATAAACCCCCTGAAACCAATCTGATCCTGCGATTTAATTCTTTATTCAACGACTTGGTTCGAACTTCATTAACGTGATATTTTGTATCAAAAATAAATCTTTTTCTTAATGATATAATATGAAATACTCTATATAGGTCATCGCAAACTTTGTCATCTGGAATAGCGGATAATGCTTCACGTCTGATGCCATAAAGAGTGCCGAGACTGTTTGCGGTTGAAAATATTAATGATTCATTGTATCTGATGAAAGCATCAAATTTTTGATAGATTATCTCGCCGGTGCTACCACTATTAGAATTATCTTTATTTATTATTTTTACTGGAATCATCACACCTGCAACGTCTTTTGATTGTAAAATTCCTACTAAGTGTTGAAATGTATTTGGTTGAACTCTGAGATCAGCATCAAGAAAGAATATGAAATCTTCAGTTATTTTATCGGTCAGTTTATTAAGAGTTCTGTTTTTACCTCCACGTTCAAATTGATAAACATAGATGTTATTGTTTTTTTTAACAAATTCTTGCAAAATTTTAAAGGTGTTGTCAGTTGAGCCATCAAGACCAATATAAATTGAAATATTCTCAGATGGATAATTAGAATTCAGTACTGATTTTATGTTGTCTTCTATTGTGTCTTCTTCGTTGTAAGCAGCTATTACAACAGCAATTTTTTTTGTTTTGTCTGGTGTTGAAATTATTTTTTTATTAATAAATTTTGCTGAAACAAAGACAAAAAATGGATATAACAGAAAAGTATATATAACAAGAAATAAAGAAACAAGGACTATGATTTCGAATATATTTGAAAGAGTCATAAACGATGTCAATAAAAAAACATCCTAAAATTAAGGTTAATGAATCATATACTAAAAGTCGCCAAACCTGAAATAAATTTTTAATAAATACTCGGGTTGATCATTTGTTAATCTTAACAAATACAAGCCCTGAATATTGAAACCCCTTAAAATTTCGTATCCAGCATTAATGGAAAAAGAAAGAGAATTTGATCTATCCCCATCGAGAAAAACAACTGTTTCGGAATCCTTTGGAAGTCTGACATAAAAAGGATCACCTCCGACATTTCTTATTATATTGCCGTTCTCATCATAAATATTATTACCATGTCTTTGATAAATAAATGAGAAAATCAAAGGATACCTGTTGCCCCAAAACCAACGTAATTGTAATGCTGTTTCATCAGAATTTGGATAAAGATATGTTCCAAAAAGGTAACCGTCATTTGTTCTGTTATTTTGAACATTGAAATGAGTGAACATATAAGGTTCAATTCTTGTATATTCTATTCCGATATCGGCGGAGAATGGTAATGAGTACTTCAATGCAATGTTCCATGCAGTTTTATTACTCCAAAAGCCAGTGCCAATTCTAGAAATAATAATATCTTCGAGCATCCACGTTCCGGAAATTTGAAAATTTCTGAAAAGATTTATATTAAAATCTAAACCCATAGTTGTTTTATCTCTATCCCTCAGAGCATGCTCAACAGATTTTAGAAAACTCAAAGGATTAAGATAAGCCAATTCGAGTTCCCGCCCTGAATAAACAATTGAATGGAAATAGGACAGGTCGCCCCAAGATGGTTTGAATGTGAATTTTTGCAGAACAAAATACTTTGGAGGAATGTCAGTAAAGGCTCCTACCGGTATATTAGAGTCAGGTTGTGCAATTAATTTGAAATGGTAATACCTGTATTCAAAAGTTGAAAATCTTGCTCCCAGACTAATTCCATCCATTGGTGGTGCATTATCCGATATGATTAATTTTTGCCTTAAACCTGAACCAATCAGTCTGGTTTCCCTGGAAAAAATAAAATGGAACCAATCATTTGAATATCTGACGTGAGACTCGGAAAAATCGAAATCACTATTTAAAAGAACAAATTTAATATTTCTGGTTATTTTACTTTCTTCTATAGCAAGATTTCTTGTTCCTGCTAAAACAACTCCATTAGTTACCTGAAGACCATAGCCTAACGAATTATCAATTGTGCCATTTAGTCTGAATCCAAGATTGCCGAGCAAAACTTTGTCAAATTCACTTCTGTAATTAATTTTATTTATGTTTTCAATTGAACCTAATGGGATAAGCGAGACAGCGTTTGATGAATCCGAATAACGATAAATGTATTTTTCGTCATCTGAAAAAATTCTACTAAATAAAAGTTGGTTACTATCTGATTTACTGAGGAAAATTGCGGAGTTTTGACGATTGGATAATTCGAACTCTTTTTCAAATAGGGATAATGTTTTTTTGTCGGTTTCAGATAGGGAGGAATCGTTCAATCTGATAACTTTGAGAGCTTCTTGAATTTCTCTGCGTTGCAAGGGTAATGTTGATAATGAAAAATTTTCCAAAATTCCTTTTGTATAAGCATATTCCAGAAATTGATAAACAGGATGTTGCACCAATGTATGTTCAACTTGAGAAAATAAATGATTTATTGATAATGTATAAAAAAAAATTAGAGATATAATAATTTTTTTCTTCATTTATTTTCGAAACAATGTTATTAGCAGATATGAAAGAGAAATAGCTGTGGTGATGGCAGTGGCAATCAAACTATAATTCTGTAATTCTATTCCTGGCGGCAAATCAGCAGGTTTTGGGACATAAATTTCATCACCAGCGTAAACTATAACATCCTTTTCCTGTTCAATCCAGACTTTGTTTTTACCTCTTATGATTCTTGATCTTTTTTTATCAGCTTTCGGAGCAAATCCGCCAGCACGTTCAATATACCAAAACATATCCTTACCTTCAGAAAAGTTTACATAACCAGGATTTTTGACCTGACCAAAAACGAATACAGATTTCGGATTGGAGGGGATAGTAATAAGATCACCGTCTTCTAATATTACATTCTGGGATTCATCGTTTTTCATAAATAAATCATAAAAATCACAAGCAACATAGGGCTTCCTGAATGATATATCAATATTGAAACGAGAGGTATCCTCCATTGTTAAATCAGTTTGCTTGAATTTTTCGTAATATTCTTTGCCCGGGTTAAAAACAGAAAGATATTTATTCTCTTTTCTTATTATTGTTGCCAATGGGAGATATGCGTCGCTTGTGAGACCGCCAGCCATTTCGATGACTTCTTTTACTCTTGTTTTTCCGGGTGTAATAAAGTAATTACCGCTCTTTTTAACATTTCCTATCACAGAGACAAGTCCCGAGCTTTGAACTGATTTAATATTTTTACGTCCAACGTTTAAAATTGCTCCAGGGTAGAGCGGTAGATTATTTGATGGAATTAAATCAGCGGAAACGCTAATTTTTTGTGTGATACCATCACCATTAATTAAGAGAATGTTATCTAAATCGGCTTCATCGGTAAAACCACATGAAACTTTTAGAAGAAAATTCAGATCATCATCTTTTTTGTAAGCATAAATACCGGGTTTTCTGACAGATCCGGCAACTGTGATAGTTGGGAATTCCTCCAATTCATAAGGAACTATTATTTCATCATTTTCTTTGATATATATGTCGTAGTCAGGATTGTTCAATGCAATAGCCTTGATTATATCAACAGTTTCAGAGGAACCATCAGAGTGAATCACGGTAACATTTCTCAATGAATAATCTTTTTTGTGTGCCATACCTGAGGCATCATAAAATCTTTCGGATTCCTTTTGTAGATCTTTGTAACGGGAGAATGTGAAAAACTGCTGTTGTTGGAATATGTTTTGAGTTTGAGTAAGGTTTGCCATTTGAATAGCAGTTGATACTCTATAAGAAGAAGGGAAAGCATAGACACCATCTTTAATAACATTTCCTTTAACGGAAACAAGCACATTTCTTGGTTTATACAAAGAGAGTGATACAATTGCATCGGGATTTCTTTTTTTTATGGTGCCAATGATTAATTCTCGAGCTTTTTCAAGGGTAAGACCTTTCAAGTTGATTTCGCCGATTCTTGGGACCATCACAGAAACTTCAGGGGTAACTCTGATATATTCAGTATTTACGGAAAAAGTTAGATTTTGCAATGCGAGTAGGTCGCCGGGTCCAATACAATAATATTTGGGGTCAACAATATTGCCAACCGCTGTTAAATCTTTAATTGCTTCCTGATCTTTATCCAATTTTCCAATAAAGTCTTCCTGAAAAAGTTTCTCAGGATCTATCGTTGAAAGCCCCTTGATTTGTGAAAGTAAAAAGTTTGCACAGAGAAAAAAAACTACGAAAAATACTTTATTAGTCATTCGGCTTAAATATTTATTGTTTGTCAAATATTTCCGTATTGTTTTTGGTAATATTCCCGATATGAGCCGTCGCGAACATTCTTAGACCAATCAGGATTATCAATATACCATTGAATAGTATCTCTTATACCTTGTTCGAAAGGTATGCTTCGTTTCCAATTTAGTTCAGTTTCTATTTTAGTGCTGTCAATAGCATAACGTCTGTCATGACCTGGACGGTCTTTAACGTATTGAATCAACGATTCCGGTTTTCCAAGCAAATTAAGAATAAGTTTTACAATTTCTATATTTGTTTTTTCGTTAGAGCCGCCGATATTGTAGACCTCGCCGATTTTTCCTTTGCGGTAAACTGTCCAGATACCAGAACAGTGATCAAGCACATGTATCCAGTCTCTAACGTTTAACCCATCGCCATAAACAGGAAGAGGCTTGTTTTCGAGTGCGTTGAGTATCATCAAAGGAATAAGTTTTTCGGGAAATTGATATGGACCGTAGTTGTTGGAGCATCGCGTAATGAG
>CALHRB010000283.1 GCA_938038165.1 Candidatus Kapaibacterium sp.
TATTAACACTCAAAAAAATAAAATGTTAGAATTTTTCAAATTTATGTTGTGGATTTTGCCGATGAATTGTTTTAAAAATAACAAAGGTGTTTGATTTACCAGGTAATGTAGATCAAACATCCTTAAAAAAATTATAATGAATATCTTATTCCGAAATAAATCATTCTTCCCATAACCGGACCCCAAATAATTGAACTATCGAAATATTTGCTGAATGGTTGGTCGAAAGCGATAATTGGGTTCATCTGTCTAAAATTAAAAATATTTTCTGCCCCTAAATAGAATTCAAGCAAACCGAGTGACTTAGTAATCTGTCCGTGTAACAATGCAAAAGTGGGATAGAATTCATCAAGACGGTATTCTTCGGGATTTCTTTTTGTGTCCGGCAATCTGCCTTTTCCGTTTATCTCAGCAGTTAAGTCAAATTTCCAATCATCATCAGGGGTAGAATATGCAAAATTAACCAAAGCTTTGTAATCACTGACCATCGGTTTTCTTGTAAACTCATTGTTAATTGTAGTCTTAACATCATTGATCCTTAAAGCGGTAAGAACTTCGAAGTTCGAAAAAGGAACAAAAGTCAAATCAAATTGGAATGAATTAGAATATGATTTCCCATTTAGATTATAGAAAAATACGCTTTGAGGATCTTGATCTAAATCAACAATTACCTGATTAATAAAATCAGTTCGATAATATTCGGCATTGAATTTGAAATCGGTATCAAACAAAGTGAAATCATATGAAAGATTAAAACCATAATTCCAGGCTTCTTCGGGATTAAGTTTTTCAAGAAAATTAATACTTCTCGAGGATGAAAGAAGACCAATATTTTCTGCAAGAATATTAGCAATATGATATCCTTTGCCGAATGAGGCTCTGATGGTTGTGCTTTCATTAACTTCATATTTTATATGAAGTCTTGGCGTTAAAAAAGTCCCATAAATATTATGAAAATCGGATCTAAAGCCAGTTTGAATATTGATACTTTCTAACGGTTTAAAATTAAACTCAGCAAAAAAGCCCTTTACTGACTCCTCCCTTAAAAAATTTTCTGAATTTAATTTTTCTGAATAACTGTCATTATTGAAACTGAAACCAACAACATAACTAACAATATCATGAATGAGTTCAGACTGAAAAAGGATATTAGTGTAAAATGTTCTTTGCAATCCGTCATAGATATTTTTTCCAAAAGTTGAGTTTTGATTGTGGTAATTGAATTTTAAGATAGTACCGATTGATGTCTTCCCTTCATCGTCAAGAATGAATCCGTTTTTGGCATAAGCTTCATATCGTTGATTTTTTATCAGACTACCAAAGAAATCCTGTCTATTCTCTCTGAAATAATTAACCTGACCTGAATTTCTTTCTTCTAACATAGCGCCAACACCAAATTTGGATTCCCAGAATTCATAATTATAATCCCAGCGGTTCGAAATGTTTAGATATTTTAACAAAGGTTTATCCAAAAAACCGTCGGAGTTGTAATCGTGGTTCGCCTGATGAAGGTTGGAGCTGAGTAGAAGAATTGAGCTTAATTCAGGATTAAAGCTATAAGAAGAGAAAGCATTTCCCTCGAATCTTGCTGAGTTATCGGCATAGAAATTCAAATAGAGTTTTTCGCTCTCAGCTGGTTTTTTGTATTCCACATTGATCTGTCCGGTTATTGATTCGTAACCGTTCACAACTGATGAAGTCCCTTTCGAAAGCTGGATCGATTCCATCCAAGGACCCGGGATATATGTTAGACCAAAGCTTGAAGCCAATCCTCTCAAATCAGGCATTTGCTCTGTTAAAAGCTGAACATAAGAACCTTGCAAACCAAGCAATTGGATTTGTTTTGCTCCGGTAATGGCGTCTGTGTATGATACATCAACCGATGGATTTGTAACGAAGCTTTCCGAAAGATTGCAGCAAGCGGCTTTTTTCAATCCTCGTTCAGTTATTATTTCTGTTTTAACGCTCCCGGATTCAGAGATTAAAAGTGAAGGTTGTTTTGCTGTAACTTCGATTTCTTTTGTTTTCAGGTCTTGTCTGAGTAAAATTTCAATGAATTCCTGGTCAGTTTCGATATTTATCGTATCCTTCCTAAAACCGATATAACTGACTATTAAATGCGTATTATCCTGAATTTTTTCTATTGAAAATTTCCCTTCTTTATCTGAAATAGCACCGATCTTTGAACCCTGCCAAATCAGATTAGCGTTGACGAGAACAGTTTTGTTCCCCTCGGAGTCTATTCCATAAACAATTCCCTTTAATTTTTTTTCAGCATAAGATAAATTAGCTGAGATTACTAATATCAATAATAACTTTAAGATAGTTCTCATTTTTCCTTTCTTGAAAATAATTAGAAAATTTTATAAATCCGAATGGATTTTGAAACAAGTCAGATTTTCAAGAAAGGGGAGTGTCTGTGGATTTATCTGATGAAAGTTGTATGATAAATGAAATTATTTTTGAGACTGGTGAACGGAAAAGTAATGTTTCAGTTTTAGTAAGATAATTATTTTTTGAGCAGTTAGTTGATTTTTCGGAGTTAAAGAAGTAAAAAAACGAATGATAAAGAACCTTTATGAGTTTATCTTTATTTAATAGGTCAGTCTTTAAAGAAAAAATCTGCGATTCGTCATAGCAACAGTTATTTGCCTTAAATAATATATTTGTATTAGATGAAGTGGTATCTTTGGGTATATTATCACAGTTTTTATTCGAATGATCACAACAGGATTTTTCGGGAGATACATTAAGATCCCCAGAGCAACAGGAGAAATCCTTCTCGTTGCCACATTTTTCATTTGCAAAGAAATAAAATTTTACTGTGTTGGTGGAACTACAAATATGCTTGAAGATAAATATGCCATTAATACTCAAAGGAGTAACAATAATCAGCATGAGAGCTGTAATCTTTGCCAGTATTTGATTTTTTAACACTTAACAAAAAAAAATTTAAATAATAGCACATTTTATAATTTTTTGTAATTTTGATGTTCTATAAATCAAAATTTTAAAATGAAATATTTAAAACCAATAAGTATAAAACGAACGAAACCATTTTTATTATATTGTGAATGGCAGGATGGATTTAGCGGAACAATTAAGCTCGAGACATTCAGGAATGAATGCCCGTGTGCTTTGTGCAAAGGTGAGGAAATTGCCGGGAAACAGGTTGCTAAACCAATTTTTCAGATGATGACTCCCGGGAAAAATGACTTAAAATCACTTGAACCTGTCGGTAATTATGCCTTACAGGCAAGCTGGGGTGATGGACATAATACAGGAATTTATACCTGGGAATACTTAAGAGAAATTTTTGAAAAATTTTCATTATCAGCGAAACAATTAGAAGAATTAATGGATAAATAAATTGTTTCGATTGATTTATTCAGAATAAAAAAAATATCAATGAGATAAAAAATGAGAACGGTAAAAGTTCCAAGAGGTACAGAATTAACATGTAAGAACTGGCAAATAGAAGCAGCTTACAGAATGATTCAACACAATTTAGATCCCGAAAATGCTGAAAAACCAGAGGAATTAATTGTTTATGGTGGTTATGGCAAAGCAGCAAGGAATTGGGAATGCTACGATGCTATAATAGAAACTTTAAAGAACATGAATCCTGATGAGACTTTGCTCGTCCAATCAGGAAAGCCAGTTGCTGTTGTTCAAACATACAGTATGGCACCAAGAGTTATCATAGCAAACGCAAATTTAGTTCCCAAATGGGCTACCTGGGAAGAATTTCGCAGGCTTGACAAGTTAGGGTTAATAATGTATGGTCAAATGACTGCCGGCAGTTGGATATATATCGGGACTCAAGGAATTTTGCAAGGGACTTATGAAACATTTGCCGAAGTTGCAAGACAACATTTTGGCGGAACTCTCAGCGGGAGATTTTTATTGACTGCCGGAATGGGTGGAATGGGCGGTGCACAGCCACTTGCGGCTTACTTTGCAGGGGCTGCTTCCATAACTATAGAAATTGATGAAAAAAGAATTGATAAAAGAATTCATGATGGTTATTGTCAGATGAAAACAAGTAGTTTGGACGAAGCTCTCGAATTTATCAAAAAAAATGTTGCTGACAAAACAGCTTCTTCAATTGGTTTAGTTGGGAATGCTGCTGAAATTTTGCCGGAAATACTTCGCAGAGGAGTAGTCCCTGACATTTTGACAGATCAAACTGCGGCACACGACCCTCTTAACGGCTATTATCCTGCTAATTACTCTAAAGAGGAGGCTGATAAATTAAGAATTGAAAATTCCAATAAATATCTCGAAGAAGCCTATAAGTCAATTGCTATCCATGTGGATGCAATGCTGGAATTCCAAAAACGTGGATCTGTTGTATTCGACTATGGAAATAACATCAGAGGTATTGCCAAAGAATACGGTAATGTACAAAATGCATTCGATTTTCCAGGCTTTGTTCCGGCATATATCAGACCACTGTTTTGCGATGGAAAGGGTCCATTCAGATGGGTAGCACTATCGGGAGATCCCGAAGATATATACAAAACTGATAAGCGAATTATGGAATTGTTTCCCGAAGATATTTCTCTGCACAACTGGATCAGACAGGCTCAGAAGCATGTCGGATTTCAGGCATTGCCTGCAAGAATTTGCTGGCTGGGTTATGGTGATAGAATGAAAGCGGGATTATTGTTCAACGAAATGGTTAAATCAGGAGAGGTTAAGGCACCGATCGTAATAGGACGAGATCACCTTGATTGCGGCTCTGTTGCCTCGCCCTATCGGGAAACAGAAAGCATGTTGGATGGCTCTGATGCTATAGCCGACTGGGTCTATTTTAACTTTGCTTTGAATGCTATTGGAGGAGCCTCGTGGGTCTCACTGCATCATGGAGGTGGTGTAGGGATGGGACTATCGCTGCACGCAGGCGTTGTTATTGTTGCCGATGGAACCGAAGAAGCTGAAACAAGACTCAAAAGAGTTCTAACATTTGATCCTATGATGGGAATAATCAGGCATAGCGATGCGGGATACCAGCGAGCTAAAGACAATGCTAAAAAATTTGGCATAAAAATTCCTATGCTAAAATTCGAATAAGTTTTTTTAGCTATATCTAAAATTTTTTGTAACTTTTTTTGTAATTTTGTGTTTTAAAATTGTTTTTGAAAAAAAAATTAAATTATTTAATTCATTGTTTTGAATTATGACAATTTCACGGAGCTTTATGACAGATTTTATACGCTGATTAACAAAATATTAATAATGCTGAAGTAGAAAAAAACTGCTTCTAAAAGATATGAAAAAAATGAAAACAAACGGTCATAATTTACAAACAATGAATAGGAGAGAATCTATGGACTTAGCCTTGCAAATCGAGAATTTGTTCAAGACTGACAGGAAAAAATTTCTTGGCTTCATACGCCAAAGAGTAAGAAGCCAGGAAGAAGCTGAAGATATATTGCAAGATGTCTTCACTAACGTCTTAGCTGCCTCAGCTAATGTGCAAAAGCCTATTGAAAACATTGCTTCGTGGGTTTTCACAGCTGTGCGAAATAGAATTATTGACTCTTACAGAAAAAAAAGAGCAGAGACTTTTTCCGATATGCAAACACCCGGACAGGCTGAAGATGGTGTTGATGCCTTCGAAAATTTTCTTGGTGATGCAGTTTCTACACCAGAATCCGATCTTATTCGTAAAACAATATGGGAGTCGGTCCAAGCTGGATTAGCTGAATTGCCTCCCGAACAAAGAGAAGTCTTTGTGAAAAACGAATTTGAAGGTATATCGTTCAGGGAAATGTCAGAAGATACTGGCGTTAATATCAACACTTTGCTGGCAAGAAAAAGATATGCCGTGCTTCACCTTCGAAAACGTTTAAAAGACTTATATGTCTCGTTAAACGAAAATTAGGGTAGAATGAAAATATTTCAATTATTTAATAATATTGCAGCCCGTTCAATTTTTTATATTGTCTTTGTTGGCGGGCTGCTATCTTTGTCGGCAGTCATTTTGATGATTTCCTGGAACACAGGCATTACTAACCTTCTTGATGCGAATCCCATTACTTTTCTTGAATCCATTGGTATTTTAGCTTTAATTTATGTGATTTATTTTGGAATTCAATTCGGTAAATCATCTGCAGACGTCAATTTGTCATATTTTTCCAAGACAAAAAGTCAGTCCACTGACATTAATTCAGATATTATTACTGCTGAAACACTGAATAAATTGAAAAATAGTGAAAAAGAAGAGTTGCGGGAGCTTGTAAATCGCTGTTGCGGTTATTCAAATTCATCTGAACTAAACACAAAAAAAGCTAGTTATCTCAGCTCTTCCGGTAAATCAGATTATTAAATTGTGAAATCGTTAAAACACCACTGTTAAAATTACTTCACTTTCAATTCCACACTATCTGAATTCCTAAGTAAAAAATTGTAAACCTTTTTCATTTTCGTAATATGTATCAATTGGGAGATTTTCTTTTATAGCAGCTGCTTTTGATAACTTATCACATAGCTCATTTTCCAGAATTCCGGAATGACCTTCAATCCAATTAATCTCCAAATTCAAGCCATTGGAAAGATTTAGGAATTCCTTCCAAAGGTCACTGTTCTGGACTTTTTCATTACCTTTCCGCATCCAACCCTTTTCTGACCATTTTTCCAACCAGCCAAGATTATATGCATTAACAATTAATCTGGAGTCGGTAAAAATTTTAATTTTATATTTTTCCGGAAATTTAATAGCTTTCAAAGCCTCGTTAACAGCTTTTATTTCCATTCGGTTATTTGTTGTCAAACGAAATCCACCGGAAATTTCTTTTCTTCTGCCATTAAAATTCAGTACAGCGGCGTAGCCACCGGGACCGGGATTACCCAAGCAAGCACCATCAGTGTAAATTATTATTTCCTTGAGTTCAGACAAAATCAAAATTGTTATTATATAAAAACAAAAAATAAAAAAATTAATCCAGGATTAATCCAAAAAAAAAAGAATTTTGATGAGCACAAATGATTGGTATTTTGTCCATCATCGAGACAAGACAGAGGTAATAAAGCACTTGCTCAGTCAGGGATGCCTTAGCTACTGAATGAAAACCAATTTTTATGAGGGAGTATGTGTAATGAAATCAAAAAAATAAAATAAAATAAAAAAATAATGTTGGCGTTATACTTTGACCTGTGTCGAATTATTAAGAAAAAAAGAATTTTTTTTCAAAAAGTAAAAAAATAATTTGCACAGAATAAAAAATAGTCATATTTTTGTAGTCCATTTTAGATGGCGTTCTTTGAAAACAGGGAGCAATAAAAAAATAGCAGAAAAACTAAGCCTTGAGATCTACTCTTAAGAAAATAAAAATCAAACTTTTATACAACGGAGAGTTTGATCCTGGCTCAGGACGAACGCTGGCGGCGTGCCTAACACATGCAAGTCAAGGGGTAGCAATACCACTGGCGCACGGGTGAGTAACGCGTAGATAATCTGCCCTTATCCCTGACATAACATCGAGAAATCGGTGCTAATATCAGATGAGGTGGTAACATCAAAGGCTTCGGCTGGATAAGGATGAGTCTGCGTCTGATTAGCTAGTTGGCGGGATAAAAGCCCACCAAGGCTACGATCAGTAGCTGGTCTGAGAGGACGATCAGCCACACTGGAACTGAGACACGGTCCAGACTCCTACGGGAGGCAGCAGTGAGGAATATTGGTCAATGGGGGAAACCCTGAACCAGCGACGCCGCGTGCGGGATGACGGAGCTTTGCTCTGTAAACCGCTGTCGGAGGGGAAGAAAAGCCGGGACGCCCGGCTGGGACTGTACCCTTAAAGGAAGGATCGGCTAACTACGTGCCAGCAGCCGCGGTAATACGTAGGATCCAAGCGTTGTCCGGAATTACTGGGTGTAAAGGGTGCGCAGGCGGACTTGTGCGTCAGAGGTTAAATACCCCGGCTTAACCGGGGAAGTGCCTTTGAAACGGCAGGTCTTGAGTTCGAGAGAGGATGGTAGAATTCCTGGTGTAGCGGTGAAATGCGTAGATATCAGGAGGAATACCAGTGGCGAAGGCGGCCATCTGGCTCGCAACTGACGCTCATGCACGAAAGCGTGGGGAGCAAACAGGATTAGATACCCTGGTAGTCCACGCCCTAAACGATGTATGCTTGGTGTTGGGGGCTTGCCCTCAGTGCCGGAGGTAACCCGTTAAGCATACCACCTGGGGAGTACGATCGCAAGGTTGAAACTCAAAGGAATTGACGGGGGCCCGCACAAGCGGTGGATCATGTGGTTTAATTCGATGCAACGCGAAGAACCTTACCTGGGCTTGAACTGCAGGTAGTAGGGAGACGAAAGTTGAACGACCCGTAAAGCCGGGAGCCTGCAGAGGTGCTGCATGGCTGTCG
>CALHRB010000284.1 GCA_938038165.1 Candidatus Kapaibacterium sp.
TATTTCAATTATTTTTGCAGTATTGTTAATTTTATCGGTTTATAGAAAGTCATTTTCAAAATTTTTTAGAATAAATAATAAGGATAAAGAATTGTCTCAGAATGAATCCATAAAACTTAGCATTGAGGGTATGACCTGCAATCACTGTGTTGCAAATGTAAAAAAAGTTCTCGAAAACACTCAGGGAGTTAAAGAATTCGAGGTAAGTCTTGTTGATAATGCCGCATGGATTAAAGGAGATGTCAATATTTCAAGTTTAAAAAAGGCAATTGAAGATATCGGGTATAAAGTTTCTCAAGCACAATGAACGAAAGAATAGCTATATATCCGGGGACTTTCGACCCAATAACCAACGGTCACGTTGATGTAATTGAAAGAGCATCTCTTTTATTCGACAAAGTGATTGTTGTTATCTCAGTTAATTCCAAGAAAACTACTCTTTTCTCCGAAGAGGAAAGATTTCAGATGGCTGTCGAATCGCTTAAGCATATTTCCAATGTGTCTGTAGAGCTTTATAAAGGCTTAACTGTCGATTGTGCCATTGAAAAAAAAGCCAGTGCTATCATTCGAGGTATCCGGGCTATTTCAGATTTTGAATTTGAATTTCAAATAGCTTTGATGAACCGAAAACTAAAGCCAAACATAACAACAATTTTTTTGATGCCACACGAAAAATACACTTATCTGAACTCAAGCATAATTCGTGAATTGGCTAAATATGGGCAAAATGTTGATGAATTTGTTTCTCCTTATGTTTCAAAAATGCTTAAAGAAAAATTTAATACTTAATTTTAAATGTTGAGATTTAAACACAAAAAGAAGTTTTCTTTTATTTTTCTGCAGTCTATTTTCATTATCTGTATTCATTTTACATTTCTTTTTGCAATTGATAAAGCCTCGTCAGAAAAAAATTTTTTATCCGATACCCCAAATTTAACTCCTAATAATGATGATAGTATTTATTCTACTTTGCCCAGGCAAATAACTATATACAACTGGCAGGATTCGGCCTGGATTAATTCAGCCAGATGGATTTTTGTATATGATTCACTTGGCAGAAACACCGAAAAACTTTATCAAAAATGGAATTGGGAGCAGTGGATTAATTCAATGCGTTGGTATTATAAATTCAATGCTTATGGTTTAGTTTACGAAGAAATTTCAGAACGATGGGATAAAGATAACTGGGTTTTTTCAGACCGAATCACTTATTATTATTATGACAACAAGAAACTAAAGAAAAAATTAAATCGGACCTGGGTTGACAATGAATGGAAATATCACTCAATGGACACTTTCCTTCTGAATAATTTAGAGCAAACATCTGATTGGATATCTAAAATATGGAACAATGGAAAATGGGAAAATTATTTTAAAATTGAGTACATATATACCAAATCCGGTTTGGAAGATGAAAATATATATTTCAAATGGAATCTAAATTCCTGGGAGCAATTCCGCAAAGTGAAAAATTTTTATCAAAACTTTAACATAAAAGATTCTTCGTTAACCTTATCATTCATAGACTCTTCCTGGAAAAATTATTCTCTTGATAAATACAGTTATGACTATCTAAACAGATTGTTTGAATGGACTTTTCAAATTTGGAACAAAGAAAGGTGGGAAAATATCTGGAAACAAATTTATAAATATAATCTCAATTCAACAGTTGATGAAATTTTCTTAAATGTCTGGAAAAATGATGAATGGACCGAATACTCAAAAAGGGTATTTGAATACTCACGAAGCTTAACTACAATCGAAAAAGAATCAGTAACAAAATCAATCTTTCACGTTCCGATGATAGTAACTACAGGGGACGAAACTACACTCCAAATTGAATCAAAAGTTACTGATACCGGATTTTATGAAGTGATTGACCTTTCCGGAAATATCGTATTAAAAATACCATTAGATTTAAATGATGGAATCAATTTAATCCCCATCTCTACGATAAATTTACCCTCAGGTTTTTATTTGATTAATATTCAAACAAAATATAATAACAGTTTGATTAAGTTTAACATTATCAAATAAATGAAGTCCATTCCTATAGTTATTTCACAAATATTAAAGGATCGCACCCACACTGGGGCGAAACTATGTTTTTTGCGGCTTCGGCTGCCTCCCTTGTCGCATAATCACCAATAATGACAGCATACATAGTGTTCTTGTCCACTTTTTTGGTAAGAATTTCAGCGCGCAACCTTAATTTTTTAAATCGCTCAACTTCGGCTTTTGCAGATTCCATTGTGCTATAAACACCAACCTGCAAGCCATAGGATACCTTATCATCGTCCTCATCTTCTTCGATATCAGTTGATTTCTCTGCTTGAATTTTTTTATCTTTATTTTGAATCACCGGGTTATCTTCAGAAACTTTAGCCTGTTGAATAGGTTTTACGCCAGATTTAAACATTGAAATCGTCATTTTGACCAAATCACTGGCAGGAATGATGTAATTTGAATTCGGAAAGTTCTTTTTCATATTTTCAAGCTCTTGTCTTGCCCTTGTTGTATCACCTTTCAAAGAGTAATACTGAATGATTTTCCACCAGGCATCATTCGAAAATTCATTCATTGGGAATTTCTTAACAAGTCGTTCAAAAATCAGAATTGATTTATTAATATCTTCGAGCACCGACCCGTGAAGCATCATTACCGCAGGATCATCGGGATAATCAGCAAGCAGATCGGGCAGAGCTTTTCTTGCCTCATCCATTTTTCCTAAGGAGATTTGTTTTAAGTAAACCCTTACTCTTTCTGCCTGTGAATAAGCAAAACAATTAGTAATTAACAAGCAAATAAACAATAAAATTATCTTTCTCATAACCCCCCAAAAATTTATGAGTTATATATAATTTCAAACTTAAAAATAATTTATTTTATATTAAAACTTATTTTTAACAAAATATTGAAAAAACAAAAAAACAATAGCTCCAACCAATACAACAAGACTTAGTAAAGGCAACCAATCTCCATGTTGTGAATAAAAAGTTATTTCGTTCATTAATGGAACTTCGGAAGCAAAAGCAAGCTTTTGATATTGTGGAGCTTTGATTAACGATAAACCGTTAGGTTGAATTACTCCTGAAATGCCTGTATTGGCACACCTGACCAAAAATTTTCTGTTCTCGATTGCTCTTGCTACGGCTATTTGATAATGTTGTTCTGGTCCAAAAGTATGATCATACCAGCCATCATTTGTTACAACGCAAAAAACTTCTGCCCCAAGTTTTGAAAAATTCCTGACAAAATCGGGAAAGACCGACTCAATACATATAATTGGTGCAATCTTAAAAATTCGTTCAGGGTTCTCTATAATCAAATTTTTTTGCTCTGTTCCAATTGACCAGCTTGAAATACCAACCCCCCATTCAAGCCATTTCAAGGCAAATTTAAGATGTTCAACATAAGGAACCCGCTCCCCAAACGGAGTTAATCTCATCTTGTGGTATATTTGCGGATTTTGGGTCATTATCGGGTCATAATTCAAAACAATTGCAGAGTTGAATGAATTATAATACTTTGACTCATCACCGAAATATTTTTTGGAAGTGGCAGATATTCTCTCCCCTGGTTTCAGAGAAACAATATCAGCAAATCCTGCAAAAAGAGATGTTTCGTTCTGCGTCAGATTATCAAGCAAAAAATTTAAATTATATTCTGAATTCAATTCGATACTGTGAAATGTGATAGCAGTTTCGGGCCACACAACCAAATCAAGCTTCCCTACTTTTTTAATGAGCGAATCGTGCAGATCTCTATGAATAAAAATTTGCTCCAAAGTGCTAACTTCCCACTTCCTCCAGGGATTTATATTGCCCTGAACAACTCCTATTCTTGTAATCCGGCTTTCTGACTTTATTTTATCAAAATTGTATGCACTTACTTTGATTATCCCGTAAATATATGGAATTATCAAAACCGAAACGATGATTGATAAAATTAACTTTACTCCTTTGATATTTATAACATCAGAAGGTTCCGGCATTAGTTTATTTTCCTGAACCTTTTTCATCACAATTAAAATCAAAGAATTAATCAACACAATAAGAAAACTCGCACCAAATATTCCTGTTATATCAATAAATTGAAGCCAGTATATATTATAAACCTGAGTGTAACCTATTGTTAACCAGGAATAAGCTATATCGCTAAAAGTTCTCGACCACTCAAACACAGTCCAAATAAATGGAAAAAGCAAAATTGCAAATTCAAATGAAGTTCTTTTTCGAATAATTTTGTAAAATACAAAGGGTAGCATGAAGAAGAATGGATGAACAAGCCAAACAGCAATGCCTGATACAATAAGATAAGGATCTGCGTTTGGCTGCCAACTGCTTAACCACCAATTTGTTATCAAATGATAAACAGAAAATAACAGATAAATCAATAAATACGGTCTCTTCGGCTTCCTTTCTAAAACTATGAAAATAGGAACAAAACCAACAAAAGCTAAAAATGAAAATGGTAAAGGAGGAAAAGCCAGACCAAGAAATAGTCCTGTCAGTAATGATAGTATTAAATTCTTTCCCTTTTTCACTTTTTATTTACCAAAAATGACAAATTTAATAAATCAATTTTAGATAGTAGTTAATCAGCTTTTAAAAAAGAATAATCAAAAAATTATTTCGTCAAGTTCATTATTTATTTACAAATTTTTTTAAAGGGATAAAATGAAATACATACTAATAATAATTTTTTTTTCATTAAGTTTCTTTTGCAACATATCTTGCAACGACAAAAAAACACAGGAGGTCAGAATGAACAGCATATATGATTTTGTTGTTAATGATATTGACGGTCAAGAAGTCAAGCTTTCAGATTATCAAGGAAAAGCCCTGCTTATCGTTAACGTAGCATCTTATTGTGGTTATACAAAACAGTATTCAGGACTTGAAGCAATCTACAAAAAATACAAGGATAAAGGATTTGAGATTTTGGCTTTTCCTTGCAATCAGTTTGGCAATCAGGAACCCGGCACAAATGAAGAAATAAAGCAATTTTGCTCTTCAAAATTTGATGTAACTTTTAAGTTGTTCGATAAAATTGACGTCAACGGTGATGGAGCTCATCCCTTATACATATATCTCAAAAACGAAAAACCGGGCATAATGGGAACAAAAGATATTAAATGGAATTTTACTAAATTTTTAATCGATAAAAACGGAAAAATTGTTGAAAGATTTGGCTCAAATAAGACCCCGGAAGAAATAGCACCCGAAATAGAAAAATTACTGAACTAATTTTTATTTTTTACGAATCAACGATATTGAATTAATATTAAGGTTAAAGGATGAAAAAATCTGCGATTGTCATGTTTATTTTTCTTTGGTTGATCTCAACTTTCACTTCCTTTTCTTTTGATAAAGTTGAGTTCAACAAGATTACTTTTGTCAAAGATTCTTTGCCAAACGGCTTGAGAGTCATTTACAGTGTTGATAAAAGTGCACCTGTAGTTGCCGTTGTTGTCAACTATATGGTAGGTTCAATGGATGAAAATCCGGAAAGGACAGGTTTTGCACATTTCTTCGAACATCTGATGTTCGAGGCATCAAAAAATTATGAAAGAGCGACAATTGATAAGTTTGTTGATGAAGCCGGTGGACAATTGAATGCAAGCACAGGATTTGACCAAACTTCATATTTTATTAAGGTTCCTTCTCATGAAATAAGACTTCCTCTATGGATTGAATCGTCAAGATTAAGAGGTTTGAAGGTTGATACCATAGGAGTCGAAACTCAGAGGGGCGTTGTTAAAGAAGAGCGTAAAATGAGAAATGACAACACTCCCTATGGAACTATGCTTGAAAAAACTGTTGAAAATCTTTTTAAAGGAAGTTCTTATGCATGGGCTCCGATAGGTAGCGAACAGCACATTGACAGGGCAACAATTGACGAATTCAGGAAATTTTATGATAATTTTTACCAGCCAAACAATGCCGTCTTGGCGATTGTCGGAGACATCAACATTGAGGAAACCAAAAAGATGGTCCGTGATTATTTTGGTAGCATACCTCCCGCTCCAACTCCAATCAGGGAACCTTTTAAGATTTCGGAACTCAAACAAGGTTATCGCGAAATAATAGAAGATTTAA
>CALHRB010000285.1 GCA_938038165.1 Candidatus Kapaibacterium sp.
AGTTGGGGTTACAGGTCCAAGAATGTCTGCAAAATCAGGCGATTTTGGGAGAATAGCTCTAAATAACTTAGCTTGATAAATAACTTTTTTTTCATCTGACCCATGAAATTCTATGACAATAAACCTTGAAAAAGGGGGATATTTGGCAAGTTTACGATTTTCTATTTCGCCATTGTAAAATTTATAATAATTATTTTCAACGGCACAAATAATTGAATGAGAATTTGGCGATGCCGTTTGTATAATTACTTCTCCGGGTTTATCGCTGGCTCTTCCTGCCCTTCCTGAAACCTGAGTTATTAGCTGGAAGGTTCTTTCGGAAGCCCTAAAATCAGGTAAATAGAGCTGAATGTCAGGATTGATAACCCCGACCAGTGTTACTATATCAAAATCAAGTCCTTTTGCAAGCATTTGAGTTCCTATAAGGATGTTAATTTTCCCCTTATAGAAATCATATAATTTTTTTCGAAGTGAGCCTCTTTTCGAGGTACTATCTAAATCAATTCTTTCGATAACAACTTCATTGTTATAATTTGCAAGTAATGAACGTAGCTCTTCTTCAATCCTTTGAGTTCCGGTTCCAACTTCTAATAATTCCGGATAACCACAAGTTGGACAATTTTTATAAGCTTCAATAGCATAGCCACAGTAGTGACAGCGAAGATAGTTCTTCACTTTGTGGTATGTCAGTGTAACGCTGCAATGCTTGCACATTGGAACACTTCCGCAATCAGGACAGCAAAGGTAAGAAGCAAATCCACGACGATTGAGAAATAGTATTACTCCCTCTTTTCTATCAATTCTGTCTATGATTTTTTTTATCAGAATATCCGAAAAAGAGCCAGTCATTGCCTGATTCTTTCTTTCAGCTATGGTGTTAACAATTTTTATTACGGGCAATTCAGCTCCATCAGCTCTTTTTTCTATTTTGAGAAGTTCATACTTTCCTGACAGTGCATTATACATACTTTCTAACGATGGAGTTGCACTTCCGAGTATAACAATTGCATTTTCATATTTTGCTCTTACTACTGCAACATCTCTTGCATTATATCTTGGGGATGGATTGTCTTGCTTGTAAGTTGGTTCATGCTCTTCATCTATTATTATAACACCAATATTTTCAAGTGGGGCAAAAATTGCAGATCTGGCACCAATAACAAGTTTTGATTTTCCTTCTGATATTGATTTCCAATTGTCATACCTTTCCCTTTCGCTCATCCTGCTGTGCTGAACGGCAAGTACATCCGGGAATATTTTGTGGAATCGGTCTATCAGTTGAGGGGTCAGGGAAATCTCAGGAACAAGTAATAAAGCAGTTTTGTTTTTTGATAGTATTTTTTTTATTGTATTAATATAAATAAGCGTCTTTCCGCCACCTGTTACTCCGTGAAGAAGATAAACCTTGAATTTTTCTGAATCTACTGCTTCTACAATTTGATTCAAAGCCAAGTTCTGTTCATCTGTTAACGGAAGTAAAGATTCGTCAATTTCAGATAAATTTTCATTGCTATCGTTGGCTATACTTGACACATGAATTGTTGTTTCCGTAATATATCCATTATCCAATAAATGTTTAGTATTATTCTGATTAAACAATTCCGCTTTAACTAATTCATTTTTAGGGGTTGGCTGCAAACTCTTTTTAAAATTAGTATAGATCTTCAAAAAAATGTCTTTTTGTTTTCCTTTTAATTTATCAAGGGCATCAAAAGTAGCCTTTAATTTTGATTCATCCTGAAGTAATTCTGCCGGTATTGTGTATCCCTTCAGGGTTTTAGTTTTAAGAGGTTTATCAATCGAAGTGTGAATTTTGATATAACCTGATTTTTCTAAAGCCTCAATTTGGGGGGCAATAAAGTTTGATTTTAATACCCTTTGAAGATGTGATATGCTGACCCTACTTTTGTGTTTTGACAAAAATAAAAGCAATTCAGCTCTTTTAGGTGCTTTTCTGATAATCAGATTCAGTTCATCTTCGTTGGGAAATCTAACTAATTCAATATTCAATAAACTTTTGGGCGAAAACCCCTGCGGCAGTGTAGCTTTGATAACCTCTCCTAATGAGCAAATATAATAGTCCGAAATCCATTTTGATAGTTTGAGCAAATTTTCCGTTAGGATTGGTTTTTCGTCCAATAACTCTGTTATATATTTTATGTTCTTTAGATTCGTATTTTCTTCAATGTCAATAATATATCCGGTTAGCTTTTTTCGCCCCAGTTCAGCAAAGACCCTTCTGCCAATAATCGGCTGGTCATTCAAAATCTGACTGTCAATTTTATAGCTAAAGAAAATATAATTGGGTAAAGGAAAAACAACTTTTACAATTATATCCATTACTGATTTATTATTTGACAAAGAAACTAAAATAATTAAATTCATTTTAAACTTATTCGTCATTTTTCAAGTTTTTTTAGTTTTTAGGCGAAAAAATGAAATATTTAAAAACATTCTTCTTTGTCTTTATTAGCCTTCTGAGTGTTCAAAGTTGCAATTCTCAAACAGATAAGAAAGTATATGTTAATTCTGACGAAGTCAAAACCAATAATTTTGCCCAAAATAACCAGAATATTGAAACATCAAGGGAAAATGCCATTACTATTGCAATCAAAAAAGCAAGTCCCACTATAGTCGGAATTAACGTAACAGAAGTCAGAACGGTTGAATACCGCGATCCTTTTGATATTTTTTTTGATGATCCTTGGTTTCAAAGATATTTTGGCGAAAGAAGACAGCGAAGGACCAAACAATATGAAGTCCAAGGTTTAGGTTCAGGCTTCATCATTTCCCCTGATGGTTATATACTAACTAATCATCACGTTGCTGGTAACGCTTCAAAAATTGTTGTTACAACAACCGATGGCAAAAAATACGATGCAGAAATTATTGGCTCGGACAGAACAAGTGATGTAGCATTACTAAAAATTGATGCAAAAAATCTTCCTTACTTAGTCCTTAGCAATTCGGATGATATAATTATCGGTGAATGGGTTATAGCTTTAGGAAATCCTTTCGGGCTATTTGATCTGAATGCAAAGCCAACAGTAACTGTTGGAGTTGTTTCTAATTCTGGGGTTAATTTTACTCAGGATGGTAGAGTTTACAAAGGAATGATTCAAACCGATGCTGCAATAAGCTCAGGAAACTCGGGTGGTCCGTTAGTTAACGCACTTGGTGAGGTAATAGGAATGAACACAATTATTTTTTCGACAGCACAATCAGGAAGAGGTGCAGGTAGCATCGGTATTGGTTGGGCTATTCCTATTAACAGAGTAAAAAAAATTGTTGATAAAGTTATTGCCAATAAAGAGATAAATCGGAATTTCAATATTGGTATGGAAGTTCGTGAACTTGATGAACAATTAGCAAGATATCTGAAGCTCGAAATCAACGAAGGTGTCGTTGTTACTGCTGTCGAAAGAAATGGTGCTGCAGATTTAGCCAAAATCGAGCCAGGTGATGTTATATTAGAGGCTAATGGTCAAAAAATCACGAAAGCAGATGATTATTATATAGTTGTTAACGATTTAATGTTAGGCGATAAAATTGAATTCTTGGTTTTAAGAGATGGCAGGGAATTAAAAAGAACTGTAGAATTAAACATTCAAAGAAAGCGTAATGACAGAAGATAAAAAAGTAACTCTGCGTTCTGTTGACTTAGTAAAAAAGTATAAAAAACGCACCGTCGTCAAGCAAGTTTCTATCGAAGTTCACCAGGGAGAGGTTGTTGGTCTTCTCGGTCCGAACGGTGCCGGCAAAACAACTACATTCTATATGATTGTTGGAATGATAAGACCAAATTCAGGTAAGGTTTTTCTTAATGATCAGGAAATAACTAATATAGCAATGTACAGAAGAGCAAGAGCAGGAATTTGCTATTTACCCCAAGAACCCTCCATATTCCGAAAAATGTCAGTTGAAAATAATTTAAAAGCCATTCTTCAGCTTCAGCCACTTTCAAAATCTCAAAGAAAAGAAAAATTAGAAGAATTACTAACAAATTTTGGCTTGACAGCTATCCGAAAAAATAATGGCTTCATGCTTTCCGGTGGTGAAAGAAGAAGATGTGAAATTGCCAGAACTCTTGCAGCTAATCCAAAATTTATCCTTTTAGATGAGCCCTTTGCCGGAATTGACCCACTGGCAGTCGAAGAAATAATGAAAATGGTACGAAAACTTAAAGACCAGGGAATTGGAGTCCTGATTACTGACCATAATGTCCACGAAACACTCTCAATAACAGACCGGGCTTATATCTTAATTGATGGTAATATATTTACTTCAGGCTCAGCCGAAGAAATTGCCTCGAACAAAGAAGTCAGGAAAAGATATTTAGGTGAATCCTTCTCTCTGGACAGATATCAATGAGATTATTTTATTTTTTGCCTTTATTTTTTTGCGTTCTGTTAGAAACTTTCTTTTTCCCTGATTGTGGTTGATTCCTATAACTTGCACCAGCCAACCCGGGAACGCTTCTGCCCTGACTTTCAGCCATCTCTTGTGCTTCTCTCATTTTTTTCTGGAACCAACCTTCTTTCTTTGGCATTTTTTTGAGATCTTCCAAGGTCAATTTCTTCTTTGAATATTTATTGATGTATATCTGTTGACCAATACTAAGAAGATTAAACATAAAATAATATAGGTTAAGCCCAGATGGAAAATTAGAGAATAAAAATGTGAACATTATGGGCATAATATAGATAAGAGTTTTTTGTCTTGGGTCTGTTATTGTTAGCTTTTGCTGAAAAAATAAAGTAACCCCCATCAGAAGAGCTAAACCTGAGATAAATTTTAGTCCAAGCAGAGAAAAAGGTAATTCGAAAAGGACATCAGGCAATGATAGATCCGTTATCCAAAGCATAAAATATGCCTGCCTCAAATCAATCGAACCCCTTAAAACAGACCATAAAGCATAAAGTATTGGCATTTGAAGGAGTAATGGCAAGCATCCACCCATAGGATTTATTCCATATTGAGAATAGAGCTTCATTGTTTCCTGTTGCTGTTTTTGCGGCTCATCCTTATATTTTTCTCTAAGTAAATTAACCTCAGGTGCAATCAATTGCATTTTTTGTGATGATCGCATCTGCGAAATTGAAAGAGGATATAAAATTATTTTCATCAATATGGAGAAAATAATTATTGCTATACCAAAATTTGGGATTATGCTGTGAATTAACTTAAATATTGGCAGCATAAAGAATTCTCCAATGGGGCGAACAATAAATTTCCACCCCAATTCAATTGATGCTTCTAATCCATATTGACTGACCAGATCATAATGAAGAGGACCAACAAAAATCTTGAATGAATATTTTTTTTCTCCTGATTTATATGGTAGTTGGATAGCAATATTGTATTTTTCGATGACTCCCTGATCTTCCACATTATATCTTCTTCCCGTTACTAAATATCCTGCTGTAAAATCATCCTGAGATTGAGGAAGTATAGCAGCAAGGAAATATTTATTTTTAATTGCCAGATAGTCTATTCGCCCTTCACCTCGTTTCTCCACAGGGTCATTACCGCTGGCATCTCTGTCATCTTCTTCCCCGTTAACTTTTAATAAGGCCTTTGCGTCATTTGATTCATCAACTGAATTTTTCTCCTGATATCTTAAACCTTCGTTCCATCTATATTCTATTGGCTCGTTTTTGAGAATATTTTCCAAATTAGCAAAATTTAAATCAGTATTGAAATGGTATTTATTTCCGATAAAAGTATATTTTCTGCTGATTTTCTTGCCGGGTTGGATTTCAAGAGTAAGACTGAGCGAGGCGGTTTGTTCACCACTTATTTTAGTGTATTCTGGATAGTTTTCATCAAACTTAAAATAAAGGTCCCGCGTGTCAATCTTTTTAGCCTCCCTTGTTGCAAGACTAAGCGAAAGAACACCAAGTTTCGACCAAACCAATTGAACAGGATAGCCGTTCCAGGATTTATAATCTTTCAAGTTCAAAGACTTAAGCACTCCGCCTTTCGAACTTATTTTGGCAATGAACAAGTCGTTTTCTATTGTAATTATTCGTTCTTCGCCCTTAATAAAAGGGGAGAAATAGGTTCCGTACTTATCTGCTATTTCTGTCGAGTCATTCTTAATCTGCGGAGCAGTGGGAGAAGCTGTCGAGTCTTGAATATTATCATTATTTTTTGTTTTAGCAATAGTGTCTTCCTTTGGAGGAAGCACCTGCTGATGGACAGCATTTTGAGAAGTCCAGATTGACCAGATGATTACAATAATTGCAATTAAAACAAGAGCTATGATTGAATTTCTATCCATTTTTAATTTTCATTAGTTTGATTTGGAACAGGGTCAAAACCTCCCGGATGGAAAGGATGACATTTAAATACTCTTTTAATAGCCAAAACAGAACCTTTTGCGGTTCCAAATTTTTTGATAGCTTCTATTGCATAACTTGAACAAGTCGGATAAAACCTACATGAGGAAGGGAATATAGGCGAAACAGCAAATTTATAAAATTTAATTAATGATATGAATATTTTTTTGAACACTGTCATTCACCTTCTCTGTGTAATAATTAATTGCTGATTTTAATACCTCGAATAATTCAGGAATAACATCATTTAATCTTATATGTCCCGGAGATAGTATTGGCTTTCTCCAAATCAGGACTATATTTTCAATCAAAATAAAGTTTTCACAAAAAAAAGGTTGAATAATGGAATATCTTAAACTCTCGCGAAGAAGTCTTTTTATTCTGTTCCGAACAACCGCTTTTTTTGCAATTTTTTTGCTTACAGAAACTGCGTAGTAAATATTGACTGTTATATTTTCATTATTTGGTAAATATGAGCGAAAACAAATAAAAGCATTAATACTGTCGGACCTGAATTTTTTTGCTTGAGCAAAAATTTTTTCAAATGTTTTTTTACCTTTGATAGGAGACAGCTTTAGCATAGAAATTATGCTTTCTTACGTTCATCGCTCACTGTCAATTTATATCTGCCTTTAGCTCTTCTGCTGGCTAAGACTCTTCTGCCATTTTTGGTAGCCATTCTTGCACGAAAACCGTGCTTGTTCAGCCTTTTTCTCCTGCTTGGCTGGAAAGTTCTTTTCATAAAAACCTCAAAAACTAATTCTTACAAATAAAGAACTACAAAAATAAGAATTTTTTTTGTTTTTATTATTTAATTTAATAAGAATTAAATGATATTAAATCTTCATCCCCCAAAAGATATTTAAAAGAATGTTATAATTTAGTGCTTGCTGCTTATCGTTGCCATAATAAAATTTGTAAAAAGGATAATCGAAGGCAAGTGATACTCCAAAATTTCCTAAAGACAAACTTACTTGCGGAGACAAAATGAATAAAAACCCACCAGAATCACAAATAACTTCATCATTGAATCTGTCTTTCTGCCGTGTCTCATTTCTTAGCTCTACAATCCCATTTAATCCCCCTGTTATTTTTTTCAGAGCAAAGATGGAA
>CALHRB010000286.1 GCA_938038165.1 Candidatus Kapaibacterium sp.
TAATCAGACCTCAGGACTTAAGAAAATGTAACATTGATGAAATAATTATCATTAGCAATAATATTGAAGAATCAACATTAGAATTTGAATTTGGAACTTACAAAAAAGAATAAAATCTTATTCATTATGAAATTTATTGATTTTGCAAAAATAGTAATTCAAAGCGGAGATGGAGGGAATGGGCATATAAGTTTCAGAAGAGAGAAATATGTACCCAAAGGTGGACCTGACGGAGGTAACGGCGGGAAAGGTGGTGATGTGGTGTTTGTCGTAGAACCAAATTTAAATACTCTCCTTGATTTCAAATACAAAAGATACTACAAAGCTGAAAACGGTAAACCCGGCGGCAAAAGCAATAAAACAGGTAAAAACGGTAAAGATATCATTATTAAAGTTCCTCCAGGGACAATTATCAAAGATTCCGCAACCGAAGAGGTTATCGCTGATTTATCACTCAATAATGACAAGGTTACTGTTTTATTTGGTGGGGCTGGTGGTAAAGGTAATGCAGAGTTTGCCACACCAACTAACCAAACTCCAAGATATGCTGAAGAAGGCAAACCCGGCGAGGAACTTGAAGTAATACTCGAATTGAAATTAATAGCTGACGTTGGCATCGTTGGAATGCCAAATGCAGGTAAATCCACTTTGATTTCTGTCATTTCAGCAGCTAAACCTAAAATAGCAGATTATCCATTTACAACTCTAATACCTAATCTTGGTATTGTTAAAATTGATTTGGACAAAAGCTTTGTTGTCGCTGATATACCAGGTCTTATTGAAAACGCTTCTGAAGGCAAAGGTCTTGGAATACAATTTTTAAGGCATGTCGAAAGAACTAATGTCCTGGTTTTTCTGATTGATTCCCTTTCTGAAAATCCAAAAAAGGATTTTTTAACTTTGATAAATGAACTAAAAAAATACGATTTGAAAATGCTTGAAAAAAAGAGGATTATATGCCTCAGCAAAGTTGATGCTTTAACAGATGAACAAAGAAAAAAGCTTATCAAACTTAAATTTGATAAAAAAGAGTCTGAACCACTTTTCATCTCTTCTGTCTCAGGAGAGTCTATTGAAAGGTTGAAAAATCTGATGTGGGAATTCATACAATCTTCCTGATTAAACAATAAAATAAATTGATTATCCTCAGTATTTATTTTATTTAATATTAAAATATTAATGAAGTTTTTTAAATTCATAATTTTATTCCTTCTTTTTTTCTTTTCTAATTATCCTAAACTATTTTCTCAAAATTTTGATGAACTCATTGTTAAATTAAAACAGGATCAAAATATTAACGCTCTTGTAGCCCGATTTAATTTTAAAAATAACATTAATCTAAATTACCAACGATTCTTGAACTTAAATGAAAAAATAAACTATAATTCTCTCCTTTCAACAAATCAGAATCAATTGTTAAACGAATTGTCCAAATATTATATAATCAAAATAAATCCTGAACTTAAAGATTCATTGATAATTTTCTTTTCTAATTTGCCCGAGATTGAGAACATTACCGAAAATTACGAATATAAAATTGAATCTGACCAAACATTCGTTAACGATCCATTATACAAAGACCAATGGTACTTAAAAACCATCAACGCTGATAAAGCCTGGAATTTAGCAAGTGGAAAAGATGTTCTAATTGGTGTTGTTGATACCGGCATTGACTTTTATCATCCAGATCTTAAAAATAGACTTTGGATAAATAATAAAGAAGACTTAAATAGGAATGGAAAGTTCGAGCCTTGGAGCGATACCTTATTAATAGATGGTGTTTTCGGTGATCTCAACGGAATTGATGATGACGGCAACGGATATATTGATGATATAATAGGCTTCGACTTCGTCAATCAATATAATAACAATCTTGGTGATTGGTCTGAGTTCGACCCAGTTCCCTTTGATGAACACGGACACGGCACTCTTGTTTCCGGCTTAATTGTTGCAGAACAGAACAATAATTTTGGAATAACCGGGCTTGCTTATAATTCAAGACTTGTTACTCTAAGAGCATTTGATTTCAGTGGGAACGGACAATCCGATAATATTGCTTCGGCTATTGTTTACGCTGCCCTAAACAAAATCAAAATAATTAATTTAAGCTTCGGTGAAAACTTCTACAGCCCTATTTTGCACGATGCAATTATATTTGCAAAGACTATGGGCTGTGTCGTCGTCGCATCTTCAGGAAATAACGGCTGGGACCGTCCTCATTTTCCATCAGATTACGAAGAAGTTATCTCCGTTGGTAGTTCTAATGCCAACAATCGTCGTGACCAGTTAAGCAATTATGGAAACAGATTGGACTTACTTGCACCGGGAACCAATATTATAACAACTTCTATCAATGCTGATTTTAGACAGGTCAGCGGTACTTCGATGGCAGCTCCCTTGGTTAGTGCCTCCGCCGCTTTGCTAATCGAACTTAATCCTGATTTAAATCCTGATGAAATTAAAGGAATATTGAAATCTACTGCAACTGATATATACACAATTGGATGGGATAGAGAAAGCGGCTCGGGAATACTAAACGTATCCAATGCCCTTCATTTTGCACACCCTTCTGAATTGTTTGTTTCTCACCCCGAAAATAACAGTTATTTCTCTAAATCTAATATTCAATCCTTATCCATTATTGGAACTATCACAAATCCTCTTTTTGATTATTATCAAGTTTTCATTAATGATGAATCTAAAGCTGAAGTATGGGATACCCTTACAACAAAAATCTATCATCAGATTTTTAAAGATACAATTTGTATTATTGATTTAAATAATAAAAAAAACACTAATTATGTTGTTCGAATAGTCAATGCACTAAAAAATAATCGGTTTTTAGAAAAAAGATTCTCTTTCTCAATTTTTGACTCAGATTCTTTCAAAATCAGTTTACTGAAAGCTTCTCCAGTTTATTTTAATGATAAAAGAGCAATACTAATTTCAGCCGAAACCGATAAAGTTTCGGAACTAACACTTGAAATTACTGACCTCTCAACCAATAAATTAATCACTATTCACAATCAACTAAAAAAAGATAAATATCATCAAATCCTTTTAAACAATTTTCTGGAGGTTGGCAAAGATTATCATTGCAGAGCTATTTTTAATTTTGGTAATAAAATTAAAAAGGAGAGAAGCATTATTTTTAATAAAAGCAGTGATGACTTTTCTATTGGAAATTTCAGAAAAAAATATAATACATTACCACTCTCCTATTCTTTTAATGGTGTGATAGACATATATGGAAACCAGAAAAAAAATATAGTTGTCAATGATATATCTGGTGGTATATGGCAGTCAACAAAAATTTTTCAATTTGACAAAGGCAGATTTATTCAAACAGACACTATGAGTTCAGTTTGGATTCCCGTTGGATATGGAGACTCCAATGGCGACGGATTGAATGAAATATTCACAAAGGCTTTTGGTTCGACTAAGTTATTTCAACCTATCGCAAAAGGGTCAAATCCTTTTAATAATATTGTATTTGCTGACACGACCAATGGGGACTTATGGGCAGCCGGTATGTTCGATTTTGACGGAGATGGTAAAGAAGAATTGATTGCTCATACATCCTCGGACATCAGAATTTTTAAATATTCTAATGGAAAATACACACTACTTGATTTAATTAAACCTGTTGAAGAAAGTTTTAAAATAGGAACCTCACCGGGCATTGCATTTGGTAATTTTGATGATGACCCAAACCCTGAATTAGCCTGTGCCTTGCCCGACGGAAGAATTTTTATTTATGAATTCTCAAAAGGAAAGTTTCAATTTGAGTGGGCAGATTCATATTCAAATTCAGGTAGTCCTCAATTCCTTGAAGCAGCTGATATTGATAATGATGGAATCAACGAAATTATATCGGCTAATTATGGAACAACTCATTTCTTCGGCAGAGAAGTCCCCGAAGACCCTATCTGGACTTTAAGAATATTAAAGAATATTTCAAAAAATAATTATTCTTTTGTTTGGAATGAATCCTTTTTTGGAGTTAAAAGCGGCATCACACAGAGTGGAATTGCATTTCGTAATGGATTATTTACAGGAAACATTGATAAAATTGATGGGGACGAGATATTTCTTTCTGTTTTTCCAAATTTATACATTTTTAAATGGGATAATAATTCCAGAACAATGAAACCTTTTGGTTGGTTTGGCTCTGCCTTCTCAAACTCTGGTATTGTGTTTGATTTTGATGACAATAGAATTAATGAGTTCGGTTTTAGCTCTGGAAGAGGCTTTGAATTTTTTGAACTTGATACAAACTTCGAAATCCTTCCCCCATCAGGTATTAAAGCCTGGGCTATTAATGATTCATCAGCTTTTATCAGATGGAATGAGCAGAATGATGCCGATGCTTTTGAAATTTTTGAGGTTCTAAAAATTAATAATGAATTCTTTGCCAAGAGTATTTCCATTACTTATGAAAACTCATTTGTTTTTTCAAATATGAAAAGAAATCAATGGAACTATTTTGTCATTCAAGCATTAAACACAAGAGAAGAGACCAAGAGTGATTTTACTCAAATAATTCAAATATATGCATCTAACCCTATCTATCCCACATTTGCAGAACAAATTGATTCAAATAAATTCTCAGTTCGTTTTTCTGGGAGACTTCCCGACTCGCCACCAAATCCCGGAAATTTTTATTTCCAGAATGAATATTCAGATAAGTTCTATTCGCGTTCAACTAATATATCAGGTGATAATTCTGTCATACTCGTCTTCAGCAATCCATTCAAAGACACAAGTTTAAGATTATTTTGTCTCAGTTTTTATGATTATTATAACAATCCAAGCCTTGATTCATCAATTAATGTAATTAAAAACCTCAAATTTTCTCGACCAAAGGAGCTATACCTTAAAAATTTGAATGTAATTTCGAGGGCTGAACTTATAATCCAATTCTCTGAACCGTTCAAACCGGAAGATGCAATCAAAATCGAAAACTACTCTATCAAACCTTTTGGAGAAATTCAGAAATTGGAAATAATTGAAGAGGACAAAGTTAAAATAGCCCTTGGTGATACCCCATTACTCGGCTCTATTGGTTATTACTATACAATTACAGTCAACAATGTCAGTGCAAAATCAGGAAACCTTATGACAAAAGGAAGCGGAAACACCTTAGGTTTTGTTTTCGAAACAGAAAATCCACAAAATGCTTTTGTTTATCCAAATCCAATCAATTTAAATATCGGGGACAAAGTTACTTTTGCTAATATACCAAGAAATTCAAAAATAATCATCACTACTATCAATGGCGAAATAATTCGAGAATTAGAAGAAATTAACAATAACGGAGGAGTTGAATGGGACCTTAGAACTTCGAAGGGTCAGACAATTGAACCCGGCACCTATATTTTCACCATTGAAAGCAAAAATCAGGGTTCCATAATGAAAAAATTTAGTGTGGTAAGATAAATTTTATAAATTAATTTCTCTACCCCATTCCCCAAAATAGAAATTATCGCTAATCTCCCTTCTTTTACGGGCTGAAATCTCTCGTTTTTTATTATATTCATCAAGAACATCCAATTGCCCCTGATATCCAATAGCTATGACAGCCATGGGGGTAAAACCATCAGGAATTCCGAATTCATTGATAACCTTTTCGACAGAAAAACCGCCCATTGGATGAGTCATCAAACCCATACTAACAGCTTGAATATAAATACTCATAGCCGCAGCTCCAGTATCATGCTGACTCCAACGATTTAGTTCTTCACTATTTCTCCATTTTTCTCGTGCTATTGTCAAAATAAGAACAGGTGCATTTTTAACCCAAATTTGATTATAATCAGAAAGACAATTCAAAATTTTCTCAAATGATTTTGGTTCCCTGAATCTGTCAAAAATTATAAAATTCCACGGTTCTTCACCTCCTGATGAGGGTGACCATCTGGCAGCCTCGCAAATGGCTAATATTTTTTCTTTTTCTACTTCTTTATCTGGATCAAAAGCTCTGATACTCCAGCGTTTAGCTAATATTTCATTTATCTCAAACTTAGTTATTGCTTTTTTTTCTAACATATTTATCATATTTCGTCAAAATATAAGTAACAATTTCTTTTTCGAAAAACCATCATATTTTATTGTAATCAAATATACTCCTAAACATAATTCATCAAAATTTAGCCGAATTCTATTTTTACCTATCCCTAAATTATAATCACTTACCGCTTTGATTAGTCTCCCATTTAAGTCATAAATAAATATATCAGTTTCTTTTTCAATGTCTGAAAGAATTTCTAATGCATCATCATAGGTTTTATCATAAATTGGTTTTATTCTGATATTTTGAGTTTCATTACTGTAATCAAAAACAGAAGAAGATAAAGAATCAACTTGTAAATAAACGTTTTTACTGGTATCAGAACCACATTCACCTGAAACAATACACCTGTAATAGCCCTGTGCACTTAAATTTACATTATTTAACCTTAGAATACTGTCGGTTTGGTTCATCATTTTAATTCCGTCTCGTTGCCATTCATAGGATAATTTCAAGCCTTTTGCCCCGATTTTGAATTCGACATTTTCATTAAATTTAGCTTTTTTATCTACTAAATCAATAACTATTTCAGTCTTAGGTTTAATATATATTTTGATAGAAGAACTTTTTGAGTCGGGTTTGCATCTACCGCTAACACTCAGGGAATATAAGCCTTCATCAGCTAATTTTAAATTAGTTAATTTTAAATTCTGCTGATTTTGCCCCATTATAGGATTTCCATCTTTTTCCCATTGGAATTTAAGTTGATCACCCTCGACTTCGCAAAAAATTTCAATGGAGTCTCCTTCGCAAAATATATTTTCATTCTTATTTAATCCAATCTTTTTTATTCTTGGCGAAGAAAGAACAGAAAAGTTCCCATCAGAAGTACTTACTAATCCGGATGGACTGTAAATTCTTATCTTGTTCAGTTGTCCGGCAGGAAAGTCAGATGGTATTTTCCAAATATATTCAAATCTGTCATAATCGGAGACAATAGGAATCCAGCTTTTACCATTATCAGAGGAGACTTCGACAAAAAACTTATGCCCTTTTTCAAAACCATCGGCAAACCAGGAAATATATAGATTCTCATTCTGACAATATTCTTTCAATTTAAGATTTGAAGTTAATTTAAGTGATTTTTGAAGTTTTCTGTAAATAAATCCATCACTTAATCCACCTAAATAACTGCTTTCCAATGGCTCAAACACGGGGAAATCAGTTGAATTGGTAGAACCAATAACAGTAATACCTTCAAATTTATCAATAATAATTCCTTTAGCCAAATCATCGCCTGAAGCACCGATTATTGTTGAATACAGTAATTTACTACAATCAACAGATAAATTTGAAATAACAATATCCTTCTTTGCGATATATCTTTCACTTTCGTCTGCATTTGCTCGGGGAAAATTTGGAGATTGAGTAAACCCTGCAAGAAATATAGATGTTCTGTTAACATTAAAATCCATCGAAAGGAAAGAATCATTATTTAGACCACCCAGAAATGTTGAGCCTAAAAGTTTTGTTCCTTTTCGATTGAGTACCATTAAAAAAGCATCAAAGCCACCATTATTTTTTTTCTGATAAGCAGTGTTAGTTATTCTGAAATCAGTTGATATAACCGTTGGGTTAACGGAGGCATTTTTGGTTGAAGTCTCCCCTGCAATAAAAATATTACCCTCGTCATCAATCAGAATTCCATTAATAATATCATCCCCAGATCCACCTATGAATGTGCAAAAATTGAAAGTTCCAAGCCCGGGAGTAAAAACAGCAAGAAAAATATCCTGACCACCGTTATATACATAGTCTATAACTGCATTATCACCCGACTTCGGAAATGTGATAAAATCTGGACTATTTGTTTGCCCCCCAACAACAAGCATTCCAGCTTTTTCGTTGAGCGAAACAACAGAGCCGTATTCAAAGCCAAGCGATGGTAGCAAATAAGAATATTGAATACTACCATTCGAGTAGAATTTCGTAACAAAGGTTTCCTCAAGGCCCTTATTATTTGGATTGTTATCATTATAAGTTATCGTTACTGGTATATCATTCGAATAAGTACCGCCCGAAACATAAATCTCTCCTGCACCTCCGACGGCAATCGAATTAATTCTATCCTGCTTTGTCCCCCCAAAATACGATGAATAAAGTAATATGGCTCCATCATTACTAAATTTTGATATAAAACCATCTTTCGAGCCTGAATAGAATGAATAAGGAGTTTTTTTGACAGGGTAATCGAATGATTCGGTCTCGCCTGCTATGTAAATGTTTCCATCTGGATCAAGGCTTATGGATTTTGAATAATCATCGGCATTCCCGCCAATCAATGTTGAAAATATTAATTTTTTTTCTACTCCATAAAGTCTGAATTTAGATACAAAACAGTCTGTTTCGCTATAAAATATAGTATCATATGAACCGGGAGTTGTACGAAAATTTTCTGACCTTGACCAACCTGTAACAATAATATCTTCGTTTTTATCCTTTTTTATGCATGTAATTTCATCAATATCCAGCCCCCCAAAAAAAGTGGAATAAACAATAGGATCAATCACTAATTGTCTTGTATTATCAAAATTATCAACTTTAAATGAAAGATTATTACCCTCAACTTCATAAAAGGTTTTTACTTGCTCTAAACTGTTGTGATGTGCAATTTCATTCCCCCCTGAAGTATAAAAAGAAGTGATTGTATCAAAATATACTTTCCCGTGTTTACTAATCAACTCGAGTTGATTGGTTTTATTTAATGCCCCACTTTTATTTTCTTTTATATCCTCTGCACCGACTATTTTGAATTTTAACATATCAGGATTGGAATTTTTTTTCAGAATGATGTCAAATCTGAATTTGCCTTGTTCAAAACCAAGGACTAAGTCAATATCCTTATATAAATTAACCAACTTAATTTTTTCATATTTTTTTAAATTTGAAAATACATTTTTGCCTTTAAAAATGTTAAAACCTTGAATTTCTTCAAAAGTTTCAAATTTATAGTTAAAGTTAAAATTAATAAATTCCAAACTAATAACACTTCCCTCATTCCGAATTAAATTTTTTTGATTGTTTAATACCAAATGTTTAGAATTTTGATTTGGTGAATTCTCATTTTTGATATTTTCATTTCTATAAAAATCAAAAACTACCTTGTCTTTAAAAATTAAGATATTTTGATTCTTCCCAAAAAAGTAAAATAAAACATCTTTTTTTAATTGACCTTTGTTTTCAAGAAAACCGAAATCATTATTCAATGAAGAAAAGTTTTCGCAGAGAGAATGGCTAAACGAAATAAAATTAAAAAAAAGAAATACAAAAATCCACAGTCTTGTTAATAAACTCATAAAAAACAAAAAATGATTTTAAAAAAAATAAATTTACAAAAAATAAAAAAACCGCTTGAATACTTTCGAGCGGTTTAAATAAATAATTCTAAAAATAACTTATTTCAAAATAACAAACTTTTTTATCATATATTGTTTTCCTGTATTCAATTTGAGCCAGTAAACGCCAGATGAAAAATGGTCAAGGTTTAATTCAAAATTATAAGACCTACTTTCAATATAACCCAACGATTTACAAAGCTTTAAATTTCCAATAAAATCATAAATTTCAAGGTTCAGGTTGGTTGGAATTTCCGAATCTATAATCAAATTTAGAACGTTATTTTCAACATACTCATTAAAGATCAAATTTAAACCGGTTAATACTGCCTCGAGAACCGAAACTGTTGTCGTATCAACAACAAGTCTGGCAGATTTCGACGTGTCAGTTTTGCAGGTCCCTGTAACGATACACCTGTAATTGCCTTCCAAAGATTTCTGTGCGTTATTTATTATGTATTCAAACCCATTGGCACCAAGTAGTTTTTCACCATTCCATTGCCACTCATAAGTTAGATTGTGACCAATAGCTTCAACAAAGAACCTTACATAATTACCTGCTTTTACTGTTGTATCTGATGGATGTTTTTTTATGCTTGTTGCAGGTAGTACATTAATTGAAATAATATCGCTCGTAGCAGGTGGATCGCAAGCTCCAGTAACAACAACTTTGTATTCACCACTATTTTCAAGCTTTAATTTTTTCAATTCTAATTTAGATTCTTTTTGCCCATCTATTACATTATTATTATGAAACCAGGTATATTTGAGGTCAGGACCTTCTGCATCTACCTGTATTGTAAAATTATCATCTTCGCA
>CALHRB010000287.1 GCA_938038165.1 Candidatus Kapaibacterium sp.
CTCCTGATTCCAAAGTTTTGGAAGCAACTTCTTCTGAACCATGAGCAGAGAATATTATAACTTCTGTATCTTTCTTTTTTTTCTTTATTTTTTCGAGTACTTCCTGTCCGTCAATACCGGGCATTTTCAGGTCAAGGACTACAACATCAAAGTTTTGATTTTCGACCAGTTCGAGAGCTTTAAATCCGTCAGGGGCTTTGGCAACTTCGAAGCCCCTGAATTCCATTCTTTTAGTTATGCTATCAAGAAAATCAAGTTCATCATCAACAATTAATAATTTGATTTTTTTCATAACTTAAAAACCTAAGATAGGCAATATTATAGGCCAATAAATTGACATCATAAGGACAGTTACACCGCATAATATTACAGAAAACGGAACAGCAACCCTAACAAAATCAATCTGCTTGAAATAGCCGGTGCTATAAGCAATAATAGTTGGCGGACATCCAATAACCAAAAATACAAATGATGTAGTTACCGGAAGAGATAATGCAGTGTAAATTCTATTCAGCCCAATCTCAATAGACATTGGATCCAGTATTGGAAGGCAAAGAGCCGTTGCCGCAGAATTGCTCATAAAACTTGTTATAGTCGAGGCAAACAAAGCTATGGCATAATATACAACTATTGTAGGTTGTCCTTTAATCATTGGGAAAAACTGATGAGCAAGCCATTCGCCTGCTCCGGTTTCGAGCATAGCCACTCCAAGAGATACACCTGCTCCAAACACAAGCCAGGCTTCCCAGGTGAATTTGCTGATTATTGTTTTCAAGCTAACAAATTTTAAGCTACATATTAATATTATGGCTAAAGCAGCGACAACACTAACATGAAGATGGGTTAAGTCCGATAATGTCCAAAATACGAATGCCAATATAAAAATTATTGCCACTCCTTTCTCATTTCTTGTCATTGGCGGTAATTTATCTGATTTTATCTCTGTTGGGAAATTTTTAATTTTAGGTGGCATCATAATCCAACAAACTGCCCAAGTTGCCAATGATGCTAAGACAACCATTGGCATTTGAACGATAATCCAATCAAGAAAGCCAATATGAACACCTATATGTTTTTCGATAAAATCAACTGCAATAGGGTTTCTTCCTCCGCCTAATATTGTTCCAAATCCTCCTGCTGAAGCTGTTAAAGGTATCATTATAGTGAAAAATTTCGAAAAATTATTACTTTTGTCAATTGTAATTCCCATTTTTATGAAGACCGGAATTACAGCAAATAATAAAATAATTGTTATGGTAGCATCGTGGAAAATTGATGATGCTAATGAAGATGTTAAAGCTATGACAATACTGAACTTTAATACGTTTGTTCCGGCAATTTTTATAGCATAATGCAAAACCCTTTTTGCTATACCCACTTCGTTTAAAATAACGCCAAACATAATAATCATCATAACAAACATAACTGCAGGATTGGCATAAGGTTCCCATGCATCTGCTGGTTTCTGAACACCTAACAAAATCAAACCTCCACCTGTCAAAAAAGCTGTTACACCAATAGGAACAGCTTCAGTTATCCATAAAAGGATTACTGTTGTCAGAAGACCCAAAAAAATATGTGCCCTCTCAGGGATACCTTCAAATGGTATGAGGTAAATAATAAAGCCAGCGAGCACTGAAATTGCAACAAGCATCAAAGTTTTCTTCCATGTTGATTCTTTCGATTCTTCTTCATGCTCCGAAATTAATAATTTGGCTTTTGCTCTGGCGTTATCAATTATTTTTATAAGTTTTTCAATTTCTGTAGGTTTTTGCAGGTAAGTGAAAGCATCAAGTTTTGCCATTTCAACTGCTGATTCAGTTGAGCCTTGTCCAGTTAGTATTATGACTTGTATTTTTGGATTTTGAGCTTTTATTCTTTTTAGCACTTCTTCACCTGGAATTTCAGGCATGTTTAAGTCCAAAATCACAACGTCTATGTCTTTTTCTCTCTTGATGATTTGTTCAACATCTTTTCCGGAATCTTTAGCAATTACTTGATAATTTCTCATCTCGAGTCTTTTAGTTATGGACTCAAGAAAGTCTTTTTCGTCATCAATGATTAATAATTTTGGCATCAGGTCCCTTTCTTATTTTTGTTACATGAGTGGAGAATATAGTGTTCAATAGAATCATATATATCTGAAAGTCGGATAATACCAACTATTTCTTCACCTTTGGAAACAAGAATGGAAAGTGTTTGCCACATTATAATTTTGTGAATAGCTTGGGCTATTGTTTCATTTTCTTCAATACGCTGTTCGATTGGTATCATTATTTCTGAACATTTAGTATTTGAGGCGATTGTGCAAAGGTCAATGGATTCGTCCGTCCACAAATTATAGTTTTCAATCATTGAATCAATATAACCGTTACTAAGAGATAATCGAGAAAGCTTTTCTATGTCAAAGAATTTTTGGTATTTTGGCTCAAGAGCTTTCAAAAATGCGATATGTCCTATTTTGCCCACTATTCTGGCATTATCATCTTTGACCAAAACTGCACGGTAGTTTTGCTGTTTTTCGGGAACATTTTCGTTTGCTGCATTTAATGCAACTAAAGCATCATACATAGTGCTATTTTGATGAACGGTCGGATATTGTGCAACCGGTATCATTAACTCCTTGACAAGCTTCCTGTACATATTTTCCTCATAAAATAATTAAAATTTATTTATTTATGTTTAGAAATTCTATACTAAAAAAACTACTTACGTAACTAAGTTGCAATTTATAATTGGTTTAAGCCGATAACAATTTAGTATTTCAGATTGTAATTTTTGTGTTGTTTAAATGAAAAACCCTACTGCTAAAGTAGGGTTTATATAGAAATATAGCTGTTCGTCTAATTAATCGCCGGGTATTTCTTCAAAGAATTCGAAAGGCATTAAAGGTATAATTTTACCATTGTTTTGAGCAAAAAATTTAAGAAATCTTATGTGTTTATCTTCTCTTTTTGTATCGAAATTAATAAGTCTTGAAAGCAAGGCTGAAAAATCCATAAGACCGGGTTTAGGCAATTCAATTATATCATAATCTTTTTTCTCGATACCGGCTCTTTCGGCGGCTATTCTTATTGATTTATCTAAGCTGCCGAGCGAGTCAACAAGACCGATTTTAATGGCTTCGTATCCACTCCATACACGACCTTGTGCTACTTTTTCGATTTTATTTGAGTCTGCTTTTCTTCCTTCAGAAACTTTTCTGATGAAATTTGAATATCCATCTTTTATTATGCTTTCATATTGATTCCTTTCGTCTTCGGTTAAATTTCTGACAGGCAAACCAAGATTTAAAAGAGGCAGACTGTAAGAAAAGCCTAAATCAGCATATTTTCCAACTTTTGCGAAATCAGTTTTTACACCTATGCTATCTTTCAAACCTTTGTCATACAACCAACCGGCAATAACACCAATCGAACCGGTTATTGTCATAGGAGTGGAAACAATACTTGAACCATACATTGATAGCCAATAACCACCTGAGCCAGCAACTGAACCCTGAGAAATAATTATTGGTTTTTTGTCCTTGTATTCCTTGATGATTTCAGAAATATAATCCGAAGCCATAGCATCACCACCGGGTGAATCTACGCGGAGAACAACAGCTTTAACATTGGGATTTTTCAAAGCCCCTTTTAGTGTGTTAACAAGATAGCGTGCTTTTATGCCAGATTCCATGGCACATTCACCAATTGCATAAATTACGGCAATTATATTTTTCTCTGAACTCCATTGGTCATCAAAAGGTTTTTTTCTTTCTGTCAATGAACTTGCAGATGATATATTTTTTATTTCGGGAAAGAATTTTTTTAAAATTGAATCGGCATCAATCCATCTGCCGGTTGCATCTGCAAGATTATTTTGTATTATGTAATTTGATGAATAAATCATTTTTTCATCCATCAGCTTTCTGAAATTTGATGATGGTATTTTTCTGGTTCGCTCAATATCGGTACTTGCAATTTCGAACCAATCCTCAACGATTTTTTGTCTTTGCTCTTTGTCAGCCTCGGACATTTGATCTCTTGCAAAATTTTCGTAGGCTGATTTATATTTAAACAATCTTATTTCCTCAAAACCAATACCTGCTTTTGTAAACATATCTTTGTAAAAGCTTCTTCCAAGAATATAACCTTCCAAAGATATCATACCAAGCGGATCTATTATTATTTTATCTGCTACAGAGGCAAAATGATAAAGATTAATATCTGCATTTTCAATAAAAATAATAACTTTTTTTCCCGAGTTCCTGAATTCTTCGAGCTTGTCTCGAATTTCCCATAGCAAAGATCTATTTGCTGTTAGTGTTGTAGCGTTGATTACCAAGCCTGATACATTATCATTTTTTCTTGCTAATTCAATTGTGCTAAGAATATTGAAAAGTGTAAGAGAATTATCAAAGAAGGCAAATTTTTGATATTTAATAGGTCCGCTCAGGTCTAACTTAATGTATTGTTTTTCGGGAACAAAGACATCCTTAATTATTGTTCTGTCTTCGGCTCCAAATCTTAATGCTAAAGAATATTTTGAGTAATCATTGTCCTGGTTTCGTAGCCCTGACGAAGCTATTCCAAATTTGCCTAAACTTAAATCCAAACCAAGTGTGATAGTTTTATCTTTGAAATATCTTCCATTAAGCCTTAATCCATCAATGACTTCAAACGAGACACCAGAACTCCACTGGGCAGATTCAATATTTTGATTGTTGAAAAGTGCTAAATCGCCAAAAAAAGTCAGTGGGTAATTTTTTATTGGTCTGAAAGCCAGTTCGTAAACAGTTTCATATTCATTTTTGTCTAATGCAAATGTACCAGAAATAGCAATTGATAAATATGGGTTTGATCGAGAAAGAAGACCAGCATGGATAGTATTGCTGCGACCAAATTGACTTTTATCACCACCGACGAAACCATATCCCAAACCAAAGGCTAAATTTTTGTCACCGAAAGCAAAAGAAGCTCTATAGTCAACAACAGAGGAATCTCCTAATCGGGAATATAACAATCCGGAACCGCCGAAAGGAGATCCAGTAAAAAAGCCCCAGTTATAATCATCATAGTTTGAATTGAAATTTCGTGAATAGAGCAAAAGATAATCATTGTCGTGTAAATATGAGGTTATGGATGGATTGTCGAAACCATAAAGACCAAACTTAAAGGCTGAAGGGGCTGATTGAGATATATTCCTTAATTGATAATAATGCAAAAAAGAACGTTGTGTGGTTTGTGAATTAGCTACAATGAATGAAATCAAAATAGTTAAAATAAGATAAGGAATTTTGTTCATAATTTAAACCTATTGATTATTTAGGAATTATTTTCTGTAACGAGAAATAAATTCTTCAACTTCAGGTATGCCACCCTGAAATATTAAATAGCCGTTGCTTGGTTCTCTGTCTGTAATATCATTGGCTATAGGAGTCAGCATTATTTCATTGACTTTTTCTAAGTCATTAGATTGACCAAGTGCCCAGCATAGTTTCATATAAGCTACTTCAGGAAGCATATTAGCCGTAGGTACAACCCCAAGTTCCATCATATCCCTACCGGTATCGTAAACATACATTTGTACATACCCCCATAAAGTTTGAACTGTCATATAAACTGCAATATTTTTTTCCTTGGCTTTCTTTAGGGCAGGGTAAAGAGGTTTATTAACATGTCCTAAACCTGTTCCGGCGATAACAATCCCTTTATAATCATTTTCAATTAGGGATTCGATTATGTCCGGTTTCATATTGGGATAGTAATAAACAATGGAAACTCTCTCTTCGAAAGCAGTGTTAATGATAACATCTTTATCACTTCGTCTTCTTTTATAGTCGGTGCGGAGGGGAGTAATTTTCTCTCTGTTAACCATAGCAATTGGGATATCACCAATTGTTCTGAAAGTGGAGCGATAACTTGAATGCATCTTTCTCACACGAGTTCCCTGATGAAGCAATCCATACATATCGGAGGTAGGACCGAACATACAAACCATAACTTCAGCAATATCACTGTCAGCAGCAGTTTTGACACTGTGCATCAAATTTAAAGCGGCATCGGAAGAAGGCCTGTCGCTTGATCTTTGCGAACCAACCATTACGATGGGAACAGGAGAGTTTTGAACCATGAATGATAATATTGCAGCTGTATGGTGCATGGTGTCAGTGCCGTGTCCGATAACAATTCCCTGAACACCTTTTGCAATTTCTTCGCCAATAGCTTTCGCAGTTCCAATCCACTGTTCGGGTCCCATATTTTCACTGAAGACACCGTATAGTTTTTCAGTTTCAAGATTGCAGATATCAGCAAGTTCAGGTACTGATCCGTATAATTCACCTGGTGAGAAAGCGGGTATAACTGCTCCTGTTCTATAATCAAGACGACTTGCTATTGTGCCACCAGTGCCAAAAAGCTTTACCCTTGGTTTTTTGGGGTCATAAGGAAATTCTTTTTCGGGTATTTTATAATGTGCTTCCTTCCTGCCAGTTATTTCTATATTTGTAATTTTTTTTGCTTCTATACCAATATTATAACCTGTCCTTAACTTTAAGACAATATGGTACGGGTCAGCAGTTTCGGAGCGTGGAAGGATTAATCCTGTGAATTTTCCTTGTTCCGTATAGATGTTGACATCACTCCAAACCAAAGCATTGAAATTTTTGAGAGTGCTCAAGGCTTCGCCTTTATAACCTTTGTAAGCATCGTTGTCTGTCATTTTAGTTACCTTTTGTCATTAGATCGTTAATATATTTTGAGATATAAGCTCCATCAACTCTACCTCTTAAATTGTTCATCACAAGACCGATGAGAATGTCGGTAGATTTTTCCGGGTCAAAGATTTTGATTTTATTCAGTTGAAGTTTACTATTCAGAAGAGCGTCCATTATTTCAATGTCATTTGCAGGAGCAGG
>CALHRB010000288.1 GCA_938038165.1 Candidatus Kapaibacterium sp.
TGAAAACTGTCAGGCTCTAAGTGATTTTTCTGTCAAAATTTCACTTTCAAAAGATAATGATTTGAATTATATTTTTAAAATTTCTAATACAAGCAGGAATTTAATTTCGGGAGCGCATATTGTAATTATGGCAGACATTAATGATGATAATTTCTTTTCATTTGATGAAACAATTTATCAGAGTGATATACTATCTATTACAAAAGACAGCAGTTCAGAAGTTCTTCTGAAATATTCTCAAATAGCAAATTTGCTACCCCGAAAAGGAAATTTCCATTGTATTTTTTATGTTACGATTAATTCAAAGAAGGATACACTTGCTAAATTTCATTTTGACTTTTTTAACAGCTATCCTTTTAACTCCATTACATTTAATGAGATTATGTTTGATGTTTCAAGTGATAATTCGGAATATTTAGAATTTTATAATTCAACTAATGAAACATTAAATTTGAAAAACTGGATGATAGCAAACAAACAAAACAGAACAAAAAGCGATACTTTTAAAATAACCAATGATTTCACAATTGAACCCAATGGATACTTTTTGGTTGCATTCGATACGTTAATTTATAATAAATTTTCCGAACTGCGAGATGCTAAAAATGTTCTCTCTCATAAATCCTCTTTTAATCTTCTTGCTGCTGGCGACAAATTAATCGTTGCCGATCCAAATGGGTTGATAATGGACTCTGTCAATTATGAACCTTCCATGCATTTAAAAACATTAACAACGAAGAAAAATATAAGTTTAGAAAAAATTAGTGTCCGTATGAATTCCTCGGAGAAAAAAAGCTGGTCTTCTTGCAGAGATGGAAAAGGAGGCACCCCCGGAAAACCTAACAGCTTTATCGAAAATGTCTATACAGACGGCTTTCTTGAGGCAAAGCCAAATCCTTTCTCGCCATATAGTCAAGGAAATGATTCTGAAACAGAAATACTATATAAACTGCCTTTCAAAGATGCTTTAATTTCAGCAAAAATATTCGATAATTCGGGATTTCTTGTTCACGAACCTGTTAATAACAAAATTTCTGCATCTCCCGGCTCGATAAAATGGGATGGAAGAGCAAAGAATAACCAAATTCTACCACCGGGGCAATATATTGTCCTATTTCAAGCATCTAATATCGAAACAAATGAAATCTGGGAAAGTAAAATTGTTGTTGTGATAGGAAAATAATGTTTAGTATAAAACAATTTTTTTCAGGATTACTTCGAACTCTTCATTTGCTGCGTTTTGCTGAAAACCTTAGATTTCGGTATTACTGGATAAAATACTTCTTAAAAAATAAAAAATTTAGACTTAAAAATCCCGATTTGGCTTATCCACCAATTCATTTTATTTATGAAACTTTTGGCAGAACAAGCTATGAACTTTTTTTTGAGAGTGGTAAAAAAGCTGCTAAAAGTATCAAAGAAATTTATCATTCTATATCTGAAAACCCCTCACCTACTATTCTTGAATGGGGCTGCGGCGTTGGTAGAATTATTACCCACATCAAAGATGAATTTCCCGATTCCAAAATTTTTGGTAGTGATGTGGATTCAAAAATGATTGAATGGTGCAAAAAAGTTTATAAAGATATTGTTTTTACAAAAAATGATTATCATCCCCCATTTAGCTTTTCGGATGATTATTTTGATTTTGTCTATGCAGCTTCAGTTTTCACTCATCTGACTGAAATTTATCAAAAAGAATGGCTTGAAGAAATCTTAAGAATTTTAAAACCGGATGGTTATTTCCTTTTTACAGTCCATGGTGATTATTATGCACAAAAGAAACTAACTACTTCGGAAATGAAAAGATATGAAGCTGGTGATATTATAGTCAGAGCTAATGTTAAACTTGGTTCAAGGATTATGGCTGTTTTTCAGGGTGAGAAATTTATGAGAAATGTCCTTTTGAAAGATTATTCAATAGTTAAACATATCAAAAATCCTGATTATCAGATTGCAGGGAGTCAGGAAATTTGGGTGATAAAAAATTAGACCTCGTGTATAAATTAAATTTATATTTAAAAAGGAACTACTTGGAATTTGTTTACGAATAAATATTCAGATATTTTTGTTTTTTTATTTTTAGACTAAAATTAAGATTGGGCAACTCTAACATAACCCTTATTGGTTTTCTTAAAGATTTTTTTAGGAACAAGCAATTAATCGCAGAACTGACCAAAAGCGACTTTAAAACGAACTACATAGGTTCTTTTTTTGGTCTGTCATGGATTGTGATTCAACCTCTTATTTTGACGTTTATTTTTTGGGTTGTTTTTGTAGTTGGCTACAAAGCTACACCAATCGAAGGAGTTTCATTTGTTCCATGGCTGTTATGCGGTCTTTTACCTTGGAATTTTTTCAGTTCCTGCTTGGCAATAAATACCAATATTATTACTCAAAATGCACATTTACTCAAAAAATTTAAATTTAATATATCATTGATGCAGGTCGTCAAAATTCTTTCTTCCTTAATAGTACATATTTTTTCATTAATGATATTAATAATCTTTTTTCAAATTAAAATTGCTCCCGTGCATATCACTATATTTTGGATTCAGATTATATATTATTTATTTGCATTGAGTTTTCTACTCTGGTCAACAAGTCTTATTTTTGGTATTTTACAGGTCTTTTTCAAAGATGTTACACATATATTGTCTTTGATATTGCAGATGGGTTTTTTTCTAACACCAATTTTCTGGAGCCCTCACATAATACCGGAAAACTATCTTTTTCTCTTCAAATTAAATCCTTTATATTATATAATAAATGGTTACAGAGACAGTTTTTTGTTTCAAGTCCCCTTCTGGGAAGATTTGACCACTACAATTTATTTTTGGTTCTTAACGTTATTCTTGTTTTTAATTGGATATTTTCTTTATAAAAAGTTAAGTCCAAAATTTGCTGATGAACTTTAGAGGATAATAATGCTTGCCATTAAAGTTGAAAATCTAACTAAAATATATAGACTTCAGGATATTTCCAATAGTAAACTTAAAGACACATTTAAATTTTTACGAAAAAAACATCAAAAAGATTTTTTTGCACTGAAAGATGTTAGTTTTGATGTCCAAAAAGGTGAAGTTATTGGGATTATTGGTGTAAACGGTTCAGGGAAGTCAACACTACTAAAAATTCTTACTGGAGTGCTTCAGCCAACCTCTGGAAATGTATCCATCAATGGTAAGGTATCATCCATAATTGAATTAGGAACTGGTTTTAACCACGAATTAACTGGAATAGAAAATATATATCTCACTGGTTCCCTTTTCGGTTTTTCAAAGCAGGAACTCGAAAACAAAATAGATGAAATTATCAGATTTGCTGATATTGGTGATTTCGTGAAACAACCTGTTAAGATTTATTCAAGCGGTATGGTTGTCCGTCTTGCTTTCGCAATAGCAGCTAATGTTGAATCAGATATATTGATTATTGATGAAGCTCTTGCTGTTGGGGATGTCAAGTTTGCCTTCAAATGTATTAACCATATGAACAGACTTGTGAAAAAGGGAACTACAATTTTACTTGTTACTCACGACACTCAAACAGTTAAGAGTTTTTGCAAAAGGGCTATATGGTTGCATGAAGGTCAGATAAAAATGGATTCCGACACTCAATCAGTAACGTCTCAATACATACGGTTCCTTTTTGAACATGAATTGAAAATGGAGTCTGATCAGCCAGATATTGATGAGCAATTAGAGCCTTATGATGAACATGACAAAACAGAACTATCCGAGCCATTAGATGCAAAAACCGTTGATTCCTGCGAATTTCACTCTAAGGATTGGTTTTTCGGAAAAAGTAAGGATTTTGAAGTAAAAACAGATAACGGATTGCTTTTAATTGATTCTCATGGCTCTGAAGAATTTCATCAGCTTTTTTTGGGGAGTTCAAGTCCTAACACATTACCTGAAAATTTTAATGATTTTGTTATTTCCCCCAATCAGGAATATGCTCTGATATATAACATCGCCACCAATATAAAAATAAGAATTGGCGTTACAATTTATGATTCATCTAATAAACTTATCGAATTCACTCATAATATATTTTCAAAAGAATCAAATAAAGCTTTAATTTTCAGAACTCCTGAGAATGCAAAATTTTTTAGTATTTGGATTGAATTTTTCGGCAAAGGAAAAATATTGATTAACGGAGTTAAACTCTTAAAAATAAATGAAGATGAAAAAAATATATTCTCACAAAAATTTCCAGAATTTATTTATGAGGAAAATAATATAAACAAAGCCCTAAGTATTTCAGATTTAGAGTTAATATTAAGAAACTACCACTTAATTAAAGATGGAGCTGTTGACTTTAAAGCATTAGAAGAGTTAAAGTCGAAATCTGATGGGATCGCCGTTAATTTTGAAAACACTAAATGGCACATATTGACCGACGAAAAATTTCACTGGAAAATTCAGAATGGTTCTCTGTTAGTTAACTCTAATCTTGGTAATGATAATTTTCAGTATATATGGACTGGTGGTTCGTCCTGGCTTGATAGCCCGCCTGATGATAAATCACTTTACACTTTAGAGCCTAATACTACTTTTGAACTAAACATAGACGGTAAATTTCAAATTAAAACTCGTTTTTGGGTTATTATTTTCGATGAAAAAAATCAGAGAACAGATAGGATATTTACTATTGAACCAGAAAATAGGGCAAAAGAATTCTTACTCGAAAGTATCAGCAGTTTAGGCTATTATAGATTAGCTTTTGAATTTATTGGAAATGGTTCTTGTCAATTAAATGAAATTAGAATCAGAAAGAAAATAAAAAATGAGTGAGAATCTGTTAATTGAAGCACAAAATGTTTTCAAATCTTACAAAACCAAGTTAGAAAAAGTAACACCTGTTCTTAAAGGTATTAACCTGAAAATATATCGTGGCGATTTTATAGCATTAGTTGGTCCCTCAGGTGTAGGAAAAAGCACTTTGCTACATCTTCTCGGTTCACTCGATTATCCAGATTCAGGTACAATTTTATATTTTTCAAACTCTGGCATAATTGATTATAGCACCGAAAATCCTGCTAATCTATCTAAGCATAGGAATAAATCGATTGGATTTATATTTCAATTTTCGAATCTACTGCCCGAATTTACAGCAATCGAAAATGTAATTATTCCTGCTCTTATTGCTGGTAACAATTTCAAAACAGCAACAAATAAAGCATTAGCACTTCTTGAAAATGTTGATGTTGCACATAGAAAAGATCATAAACCCTCTCAACTTTCAGGCGGCGAACAGCAGAGAGTTGCCATTGCAAGAGCTTTAATAAACGAGCCTGATTTAATTTTAGCTGACGAACCAACAGGAAATCTCGATTCAGAAAACGCAAAAAATGTGCTGGAGTTAATTCAAAAATTGCGTAACCAAAAAAATCTTACCTTTGTCGTTGCTACTCACAGTGCTGATGTTGCCGGAATTGCTCAAAAAAAACTTGTAATGAAGGATGGAAAAATCCTTTAACAACAGTTTTTATTTATTATCATTGTCTGCTTTTTTTAATTATCCCCCATAGGATTTATCAAATTTAAAACAAAACAACGAGACTATTGAGCAATCGAAATAAAATCAATCATATATATTCCTAATCAATAATTTAAAACTTCTTCGTCACTATTTTTTTTTGATATTATGAAATTATACATAAAAATATTTCTTGGGCTTGCTCTGGGTTCTATAGCCGGATATTTATACTATTTTTTTATAGGTTGTCATTCCGGCTCTTGTCCAATATCTTCTAATCCTTTTATATCATCAGGATATGGTGCATTGGTAGGTTTAATTTTGTCTATTCCAACAAAGAAAAAAAATGAAAAGTAAAATCGAAAGAACTATAACAATAGAAGAACTAACCGAGATACTTCCGGAATCAGTTTCTTACCTTATGGAGAAAGGAATCAGATGTCTGATTTGCGGCGAACCTATATGGGGAACAATTGAGGAAGCAGTTTTGGACAAAGGTTTCTCCGAAAATGAGCTTGAATTGATTCTCAAAGACTTGCAAATGCTTTTCGAAAAATCAACAAGACCTTTAAATAATTAAATTAGCTATTTTTGTAGTCTTGATTGATATGAAATCATTAATTAAATGAAGAGCAGAATTTTAAGCCTTGCCTCAGATACTCTTGTATATGGTGCATTTACAGTTTTTGGAAGGTTTCTGACCTTTTTCCTGACTCCTATTTACAGCAACTACCTGACTGTTTCCGAAAATGGAGAAATCACATATATTTATAGCCTTATAGCTTTTATGAATATCATTCTTTCAATAGGAATGGATTCAGCTTTCTTCAGATTTTATAAAAAAGATGATATTGAATATAACAGAAAAGTTTTCAGTCATTCATATCTTTCTATCCTCGCTTTTAGTTTGTGTATCACTCTACTGATCATATTAAATTCAGGTAATGTTTCGAATTTAATCCCAGAACTGAAAAACTCCGGTGATATTATTCTTCTTGCCGCCCTTATTCCATTTCTTGATTCTTTGATCATCATTCCTTTTTCCCTTTTAAGGATGGAAAGGAAAGCTTTAAAATTTTCATTAACACGATTGTCAAGCATCGTCGTGGCAATTATTCTGAATGTTTTGTTTGTTATTATCCTTCGCAAGGGAATATATGGGGTTTTTCTAGCTCAGGTTCTTGCAAGCCTCACTTCCATTATCATTGTCAGTCCCGAAATTAAAAAATACTTAAAAATAAAAATTGATGTGAGTTTATTAAAAGAAATGTTCAAGTTCGGATTACCAACAATTCCTGCGGCAATGTTTAGTATTATTCTGCAAGTTGTTGACAGACCAATCCTAATGCTCTTGACCGATTCTTATCAGGTTGGTATTTATTCGGTGAACTATAAACTTGGAATACCGATGATGATTCTTGTAGCTGTTTTTGAATATGCGTGGAAGCCCTTCTATCTTTCGCGATTCGAGGACAAGGATGCCAAAGAGCTTTTTTCCAGAATTCTGATTTTTTTCATCATTATAGCCTCGTTCGTGTTTCTATCCACAGTTTTTATGATGGATTTTATTGTCAGAGTTCCATTTATCGGAGGAAGATTCATCAATCCTGCTTTTTGGGTTGGATTAGATCTTATTCCCTTGGTTCTTACAGCGTATTTCTTCAATGGTATGTTCATTAATTTTGCTTGTGGACCATATATAACCAAAAAAACAAACTACCTTCCAATCTCGATAGGAACAGGTGCAATTCTTAAAATCACTTTTAATTTTTTATTAATACCTTTCATCGGATATTATGGTGCGGGCATTTCTTCGATGTTGGGTTATCTTGCAAGTGCTGGAGTTCTTTTAATCATTAACAAAAAAATATATCCGATTCGATATAATTGGGGCAAGATTGCCTTGACTTTGGTTTTTGTTATTATTTTCTTTCTCTTAGGAATTTATTTTACCCGGGATACTGACTTTATCCTATCTTTTTTTATAAGATTATTTTTAATCATTGCTTTTGGGGTTACTATTATACTTTCGCGAATTATAACAAAAGATGAAATCAGCAAAATCAGGATGTTAGTTTTTCAGCAGAAAAAATAAATTAATTTTGAAAAGAGATTCATAAGTTTTAATTTTGAAGTAAGCGCCCGTAGCTTAATGGATAGAGCATTTGACTTCGGATCAAAGGGTTGGGGGTTCGACTCCCTCCGGGCGTGCTAATTTTAAATTTTTTTTTCTGAGAACCAAAGGGACTGTAGTTTAAGTTTTAGTTACAAAATACTGCTTTAATTGTCTTAAAACTGTTGTCAAATCTTAGCTCAAGCATATAAAAACCTATTTCCAATGATGAAAAGAGATTTTCGAAGACATGCTCGCCCGGGTTAAGAAAACCAAGATCAAGTGATTTAATATTTCTGCCAAGTAAATCATAAACTGAAACTGAAACCATAGCAGATTTTTTAAGTCTTAATGTAAGCTTGCCATTAAATAATGAAATAAAATTTTCTGAGATGAAATTACTTTCAAGCTTTTCCACAATGCTCGTTACTAATCCATTGGTTTTATACATCCCTTTATTTGTTCCAGCCAAAAGATGACCTGATTTGGTTAGGAATAAATACCATAAAAACCCTACTTCATCAAGTCCGTTCGATACTCTTTCACAATTACTCCCATTATCAATGCTTCGGTAAACTCCCCATTCATTTGTTCCAATAAAAAAAACTCCCGGAACAGGTTCAATGATACTTAGAATTGCTCTATATTGTGTAGTATCAAGACCATAAAAAGCTTTTTGCCAAGTAATGCCTCCGTCAGTGCTTCTGAAAGCTCCGCAAAGATATACTTTTGATTCATAAATAGTAATTTCTGACCCGATAAAAATAGACCCATCAGAACTAATAAAGACGGTCCTCGCACCAGAACATATTGAATCATATTTTATTTGTTGCCAGGTATATCCAGTGTCAACAGAAACGAACAAAAAGTTATTTGTCCCGGCAAACACCTTACCATTGGGGGTGATAGCAACCGACCATATTGTTGTGGCATCAAGCCCTCCTTCAACTTTTTCCCACTTATTACCGTCATCTTTGCTTCTGTAAAGCCCTTTATTATGCGGAGCAGTAATCAAATCGCCATTAGGCAAATATAATAATGGTCTGTAATCTTGATATGGTAGCGGGGAAAATGCTTTCCAGGTTTCACCGTTATCCGTGCTTCTATACATATTTGAAGAATGAGTCGTTGTAATAATATGACCTTTTTTATTAACTGCAAAAGCAAGGAAATTAGTATATTGACCGCCAGATAATTTTTTAGCCCAGGTTTTTCCATCGTCAGTGCTTTTGTAAATAGCATTATAAGCACCTGCAAATATATTGCTGTTACTATCAAGACCAAAAGTAAAGACAGTCCCACCGACATTGCCAGTTGGTTCCCAATATATTTCCTGTGAAAGAGTTTGAGTAAAAATTAACAAAAACAAAAAGAGATTTAGCTTTTTCATTGTGTTCCAAATTTATTATTTTACATCTTCTAAAGCATATATGTCGGGCAAATTTCTGCCTTTTTCAGCATAATCAAGACCATAACCAATAACAAATGTATCAGGAATTTCAATTCCTACATAGTCAATTATGACATTAACTTCTCTTCTGGATGGTTTATCGAGTAAAGTAACAATTTTGACAGAATCCGGCTTCAGTTTGCTAATAGCCGCTATAATTGCTTTAATTGTGTGGCCAGAATCAATTATATCTTCAATAATAACAACAACTTTCCCTGCAATGTCTAATTTTTGAGATTCTACACTTACTTCACCTGAGCTTTTCATCTTATTGCCATAACTTTTTGCAGAGATTGTCTTGATGGTGCATTCGAGCGATATTTTTCTGAGAAGATCTACCCCAAAAAAGATTGATCCATTGAGAACTAAAAGAAAAACTGGCTCTAAGCCTTGTAAATCCTCGTTTATTCTTTCAGCTAATTCAGAAACTATTTTGCTGATTTTTCTTGATGTTAGGAACTTCCTGAAATTTGTTCCATTTATTTCAATATTATCGCTTTTTTTCATAAAAAAACATTGTATATTATTATAAACTACTTCCTTTTTAGACTAACTCTTAAAAATCTTCTGGTGTGTTCAGTAACCTTAAATTTATTACTGATTCTAAAACCGCAAACCCAGATAATTTCGGTTTTTGTCGTTAAAACCATAATGTTATATTTATCAATCAAAGGAATTTTTAGATTTATCAAAAAATCACTGATTTTCATTGTTCCATTCATTCCCAAAGGGTTGAAATTGTCTCCTTCTTCCCAATTTCTAAGATGGAGAACGCCGGGAATAAGATCATAGTCTAAAAATTCCTCTGTTGGGTCTTCAGAAAAAATTACATCCTTCTTTTTTATTTCTTCTAAAACAAGAAAATAATCTCCTAAATCATAAGTGCCAACTTTACTGATGCTCATATTGAATTTTTTTGGTTCAAAATCTTTGATAAAAATTAATCTGTCTCTATCCCTGAGTACTGTGATTCTGTTTGAGATTTGACAAATAGCTCCAACAGGCGAATCCATCATTGAAATTACCCTGTCAATAGTTTGCATTGACAAATTCTGGGTTTTAAAAACATTAGTAACAGCTGATTGTATTAATTCACCTTGTAGAAATTCATCTAAACTATTAATTAAAGGAATATTAATCGAAAATCTGTTGCTGTTCTTTTTCTTTACATAAGATTTAAAAATTGAATTAATATGCTTCTTAATAAAATCGTCAGCTCCGCAAAAAATTTTTGAAGTCCTATTGATAATATCTATAATTGAGGCATTATAGTCATCCTTTAATTTTGGGATTAAATCCAAGCGTATTTTATTACGGGTGTAATTAAACATTCGATTAGTTTCGTCCTCTTTCCATAAGAGATTCCTTGCTTTGGCATACTCTAACAATTCCTCTTTCTTTAAATTTAAGAGTGGTCTAATTATTTGCAAACTTTTTGAAATCTGTCTTGATAAAGGTATTCCAGACAGCCCTGTTAATCCACTGCCTCGGAAAAGATTCAGGAAAAAAGTTTCAACAGAGTCATCCATTGTATGAGCGGTTGCGATAAAATTTGCATTTAAATTCTTTGCCATATTTTCAAAATATCTGTATCTTAAAGCTCTTCCTGCCTGTTCAATGCTCATTCCATTAGAGGATGCATAGCCAAGGACATCCCCACTTGAACTATATGCTTTGATATTATATTTTGCAGCAAGCCCCAGAACAAATTTTTCGTCTTCAGCTGCATTTTTTCGCAATCTGTGGTTGAAATGCACTATTTTTAAAGCAAAATTCTGTTCTTCGGCTATATTTGCAAACAAATCCAAAAGAACCGTTGAATCAACTCCTCCGCTAACAGCAATCAAAATTTGTGAATCCTTTGGAATTAATAATTGCTTGTTAATTATATCCTTGAATTTATTTAACAAATATATTATGATGGGCTCTGTCGTTCCCTGTTTGACAAGCATTTCGTTATTTATTTTGCTATAGTCCTTAACATTTTTTGTTTTTTTAATGCTTTGTTTGGGCTTTTTATGCGGTGAATGACTTTTCAGTATTAATTTCTTATCAAAGCCAGATTTGTTTTCAATAGGTTGTGTATTATTCTGATCATTATATTTCGATTTTTTTCTTGGCATATTAATTTTTATCGTTGCTTAGACTTCATTACAAATATAACATTCCTTAATATATAACTATTAAAAAAGTAATTTAAAAAATTACTTCCTCGAATTTGTAAAATTATCAAATAGATTTATATAAATTTTTGTTTGGTATGAATCCTGGTTGTTTACAATTATCCATCAAATGAATTTGATGATTACCACAGTTGGCGTTCTTGCAAACACTTCTAGAACAATTTTAGGAACTGGCTTGATGGAATTAATTTATAGCAAGTTCAAATAAGGATGAACTTAATAAGCTAAAATTGTATAACATTATTAATTCAAGGAGGGCTTACTTTTTTTTAAAGTAGCCCTCTCGAATGAAATCACAAGAATAAATTAAATGTTTGTTGATTCGCCGTAAGCTTGAGCTGCAGCTTCCATAACAGCCTCGTTCAAAGTTGGATGAGCGTGAATAGTCTTGAATAAACTCTTGGCTGTTGCTTCCAAATTTCTTGCAAGTGCCAATTCACCAATCATTTCAGTTACATCAGGACCAATAAGATGAGCTCCCAAAATTTCTCCGTATTTGGAGTCAATAACTAATTTGACAAAACCTTTGGCTTCGCCGATCCCGTGTGCTTTTCCATTAGCAGTGAATGGGAACTTACCAATTTTCACTTCAAAACCAGCCTCCTTAGCTTTTTGTTCAGTCATTCCAATGCTTGCAACTTGAGGTTGACAGTAAGTGCAGCCTGGGATGTTGTTATAATTGATACCGTCGGTTTTGTGCCCAGCAATAAATTCAGCAGCAACAATACCTTCGGCAGAAGCTTTGTGAGCTAACCAAGGCGGACCGGCAACATCCCCAATGGCAAAAACATCCTGAATATTTGTTTGCATATATCTATCAACTTTGATAAAGCCTCTTTCAATATTCACCCCAATGGCTTCAAGACCAATATTTTCAATATTTCCCTGAATGCCAATTGCATTTAGTGCAGTATCAGCGTTGAGAACTTCTTCGCTACCATCTTTCTTTTGAATTTTGACTTCAACCCCTTTTTTAATTGAAGTAGCAGATAATACTTTCGTATTTGTCAAAATCTGAATTCCGCTTTTTTTATAATGGCGAGCTAATTCATTCGAAACCTCAATATCTTCGACAGGAAGGATTCTATCCATCATTTCTATGATAGTAACCTTTGTACCAAAGGCGTTGTAAAAATATGCAAATTCTACTCCTATTGCTCCAGCCCCCATAATTATCATAGAAGCAGGAACATCTTTTGGTATCATAGCTTCTTTCGAAGTAATGATTTTTTTATGATCAACGTCGATTCCAGGAAACATTCGTGGTCTGGCTCCCGTCGCAATGATTACATACTTGGCGTTGATTGTGTCAGAAATTTTCCCACTATTGTCAACTACTTCGATAACATTTTTGGAATTAAATCTTGCGTTTCCTGTAACGGTCTGAACCTTATATTTTTTGAATAAAAAGTTGACACCATTAGACATTCTGTTCGCGACTTCGCGGCTTCTTTTGATAACTTGACCGAAATCGAATTTATACTCAGGAATTTCAAAACCGAATTCTTTGGCATTACTCAAAAAGTGCATATATTCGGCATTTTTCAATAGTGCTTTTGTAGGAATACAGCCCCAATTTAAGCATACTCCGCCCAAGCTTTCTCTTTCGACGCAGACAGTGTTTAATCCCAACTGAGATGCTCTAATAGCTGCAACATACCCGCCAGGACCAGAACCAATAACAACAACATCACAGTTAATATGATTCATATTTAATTCCTT
>CALHRB010000289.1 GCA_938038165.1 Candidatus Kapaibacterium sp.
ATAAAGAAAAATACTTAAATCAAAAAAAATAAGAAAATTCTATGTAAATTTGTTGTTTTTATATAGCTAATAATTTTTTATAGATAAAGCAATATGTTTAATATATTTCAAGGTTATTTTAATGCGTTTTCTAACATTATCGTTTATTTATTTATTTTTAACAATAAGTTTATTTGCTCAAGAAGCCAGATTACTAAGATTTCCGAATGCCTCCAAAGACCAGGTAACATTTGTTTATGCTGGTGATATCTATGTGGTTTCAAAAAATGGAGGCTTGGCAAGAAGATTGACAAGTTCAGAGGGAATTGAAATGTTCCCCCGTTTTTCGCCCGATGGTAAAACAATTGCCTTCACTGCTGAATATGATGGCAATAGAGAAATCTATACAATTTCTTCAACCGGGGGTGTTCCCTCGAGATTAACATATAGTATGGATATTCCCAACCTGCCTGAAAGAATGGGTCCGGACAAGATAATTATGCATTGGACATCCGACGGCAGGAAAATTCTGTATCGTTCAAGACACGAGAGTTGGCATGCCTGGACGGGGCAACTTTTCTTGATATCTACTGAAGGGGGTTTGCCCGAAAAGATAAAACTTCCAAAAGCTGGTTTTGCATCGTTATCTCCTGATGGCAGCAAAATTGCTTACAATAGAATATTTCGTGAATTTAGAACATGGAAGCGTTATCGCGGGGGTCAGGCTGATGATATATGGATTTATGATTTCAGCACAAAAAAATTAGAAAATATTACAAACAATCCTGCTCAGGATATAATACCAATGTGGCATAAAGATAAGGTCTATTATATTTCTGACCGTGACCAAACAATGAATTTGTTCTGTTATAATCTTACTACAAAAGAAACAAAAAAAATCACGAATTTCGATAAATATGATGTAAAATATCCTTCGATCGGATCAGATTACATATCTTTCGAAAATGGGGGTTATGTTTATCTGATGGATCTCAGCACGGAAAAAGTTGAAAAAGTAACTGTACAGATTGCCGAAGATTTTCCTGTTGTAAGGTCGTCAATTAAAAATGTTAAAGAAAACATAAATGCTTTTGAAATTTCACCTGACGGTAAGAGGGCTCTATTCTCATCTCGTGGGGATATATTTACTGTCCCTGCCGAAAAGGGAAATATAAGGAACCTGACAAAATCTCCGGGGGTTCATGATAAAAATCCCGTATGGTCGCCCGATGGCAGATGGATCGCTTATGTCAGCGATGAAACTGGTGAAGATGAAATTTTTATTATTAAGCCTGATGGCTCAGAAAAAACAAGAATATCTAATGATGGTAATGTTTACCGTTATGCTCTAAAATGGTCTCCCGACAGCAAAAAATTGCTTTGCTCTGATAAAACGATGCAACTATATTACTATGACATTGATTCGAAGAAAAGGACAAATATAACAAAATCCAAAGTCTGGGAAATTACTGATTTTACTTGGTCTCCGGATAGTAAATGGATTGCTTTTACAGATGCTCCAAATGTTACTGTAAATTCTATTATGCTTTATTCTCTTGCTGATGGCAAAACAACAAATATCAGTAATCCTTTTTTCGATAGCTACTCTCCATGTTTTTCCGAGGATGGCAAATATCTGTTTTTTGTCTCCGACCGTTCATTCAATGCGACTATAAGCAACATCGAATGGAATCCATCTTTTAACAATATGTCAACAATCTTTGGTGTAACACTGCAGGATTCCCTGAAAACTCCTTTTATATTCGAAAGTGATGAAACCGAAATAATAACAGAGCAAAAAGACAACAAAGAAGTCGCAAAAGATAAAAAAGCTGATAAGAAGGATGAAAAAGCTAAAGATGAGAAAGATAAAAAATCTATAGATGTTATTATTCATCTATCTGGTATAGCTGATAGAGTTTTTGAATTACCGGTTACACCAGGAAATTATTATAATCTAACCTCTGTCGGCAACAAACTGTATTATGTCAAAGCAGGTCTCGGACGAAAAGCAGCTCTTAATGTATTTGACCTTAGCGAAAGAAAGGAAAGCGAAGTAGGTGATTTTGCCGCTTATGAAATTTCGGCTAATCGAAAGAAAATACTTTTCGAGAGCGAAGGCAATTATTATATATCTGATTTAAAGGAAAAAATCAACACATCTGCCGGTAAGCTCAACTTTGAAAATATGGAACTTGAAATTGACCGTAGATCTGAGTGGAAGCAGATTTTCTACGAAAGTTGGAGACAAATGCGTGACTTCCTTTACGACCCGAATATGCATGGAGTTGATTGGAAGGCAATAGGCGAAAAATATGCTGAATTGCTTCCTTATGTCAATCACAGGTTTGATCTCACTTATATCATCGGAGAAATGATTGGTGAAATCAATGTCGGGCATGCTTATGTTGGTGGCGGTGATATGCCAAAAGTAAAACCAGTCCAAATTGGTTTACTTGGTGCTGAATTCGAACTCGACAAAGTATCAGGTTTTTATAAAATCAGCAAAATATATCAGGGAAGAAATTGGGAAGAAAAAACAAGATCACCATTGACTGAACCGGGATTAAATATTAAAGAAGGGGATTACCTGATTTCCATAGACGGCATAATGCTTTCCAGAGATGTTCATCCTTTTAAAGCTCTCGTCAACAAAAGTAATAAATTCGTTAAAATCAAAGTTAATTCTAAGCCAACGGAGTCAGGTGCCAAAGAATACGACGTCAAGACGATTTCAAATGAGGCAGGACTTAGGTACTTTAACTGGGTAGAAGAAAATCGAAAGAAGGTTGATCTTGCTACAAATGGCAGGGTTGCTTATGTTCATATTCCCGATATGGCTGTCAATAATGGTTTGAATGAATTTGTCAAATATTTTTATCCACAAGTAAGAAAAGAAGCCTTAATCGTCGATGACAGATATAATGGAGGCGGCAATGTTTCACCGATGATTATCGAAAGATTGAGAAGAATTCTTGTCGTCGCCAAAAATGCTCGAAATCAGGAAATTGTTCTAACAAACCCGGATGCTGTTATGACCGGACCAATGGTATGTCTGATTAATGAGCTTTCTGCTTCTGATGGTGATTTATTTCCATATCAGTTCAAAAAACTTGGTCTTGGTAAATTAATCGGCAAAAGAACTTGGGGCGGTGTCATTGGTATCCGTGGATCTATGCCATTCCTTGATGGAGGTTATTTAATGCGACCAGAGTTTGCTAATTTTGGTGCCGATGGCACATGGATTCTCGAAGGTGTTGGTATGCTTCCCGATATAGAACTTGATAATGATCCGACACTTGAATGGGAAGGCACTGACGAGCAATTGAACAAGGCGATTGAGGTTATTCTCGAAGAAATCAAAACTGATAAGAAGCCAAAAATACCGACTGTTCCGCCATACCCAATAAAGAAATAATTTGTTTTTAATAATATTTCTAACAAGGGGCTTTTGCCCCTTGTTTCGTTTTTGTTGGCTATTTATATTTTACAATGGGCTTTTAATTAAAAATTTTGA
>CALHRB010000290.1 GCA_938038165.1 Candidatus Kapaibacterium sp.
TATCTTCTTCGTGAGAATAAGTGAACACTCCAACTCTTTCGAACTTTTGTTGTTCAATAAAATAATAAAGTTGTTTAAAATCTTCTTCAGATTCGACGGGATAGCCAACAATAAAAGTAGTTCTGAAAGCAACATTGTTAACTTTGTTTCTGATGGTCTCTATTAATTTTCTGATTCTGCCCGAACTTATCCCCCTTCTCATTGATTTGAGCAATTTATCAGAAATATGTTGCAAGGGAATATCAACATATTTACAAATGTTAGGCTTTGAATTAATCACATCGAGAAGTTCTTCTGGATAGCCTGTGGGATAGGCATAATGAAGTCTAATCCATTCAAGACCTTTGATATCGCTAATTTTATCGAGAAGCTCGGTAATTTTTCTACTTCCATATAAATCAACGCCGTAATAAGTGGAGTCCTGAGCAATAAGGTTGATTTCTTTTACTCCATTTTGAACCAGATGGTTAGCTTCTGAGAGGATTTCCTCGATAGATTTTGAAATATGATTGCCCCTGATGTGCGGAATGGCACAAAATGAGCAGGAATGGTTGCAGCCTTCGGATATTTTTAAGTAGGCATAATGCTTTGGAGTGAATGTAATTCTTTCACTCGGAAGGATGTATTTTAATTCGTCATTTTTGAGAAATTTAACGATGCTGTTATAATCATTCAATCCAAAAAAACGATCTACTTCGGGAATTTGTTCTTCAAGTGCATCTTTATATCTTTCTGAAAGACAGCCCATAACGATGATTTTGTTGAGAAGACCTTGATTTTTCATTTCACGGGCTTCCATTATAAGTTGAATACTTTCTTCCTTTGCTGGTTTTATGAATCCACAAGTATTTATTATAACTGTATCGGAATTTTTTATATCCTTAGAAACCTTGATATTGTTTTTGGTCAAAACTCCATTCAATTCTTCACTATCAACAAGATTCTTGCTGCATCCCAAAGTTAAAATAGTAACATTATTATTTGATTGTGAGTTTTTCATTTTCTAATATAGATAGTTAAAGTTTACTATAACGAAATTATTGATGAAAAAATATTTTTTTTTAACTTAACGTAAAATTAATAAAATAAAGTTTTTAAAATTTACAAGTGAAATTTTTTTTAGTTAGGCTTAAATTCAGATCTAAGAGGTTTTAAAAAGCCAAAAATTTATCCTATGATTTTTTTAAATGAAAATGATTTTTCATTTTAAAGTGTTAACTAAGATTGAAATATGAAAAATGTATTGGAATATGAATATCAGATTTCATTGATTAATCTGATAATAAAATCGACAAGTGACATCCTGATATTAATTAGAACAAAGAAAGAGGTTGACGGGTCGCTTTTTAATTCGATAACAATGATTTTCATAATGCTACAGAAAATCGTAAGATTACTTCCCGAAGTACTAAACAATCAAACAAGATTTGAGTTCCTCAGAAATGAACTTGTCAATACTGCAGACTCAATAGTTAGCACATGGAGGGACAAAAACTCAGAAATTGGGAATCTGAATGATAAATGGACTGAGTTTATTTTTTGGTGGAAAGAATACGAAGCTGGCATATCAAAAATTCAGGAATCCAAACATACAATCTTTATCTCTTTGAATTAAAAATTCTTCATATACTCACTCGTCTATTCAATCTGTTAAATTGTTTTAAATTGAATATGAATCATTATCATAAGAGCGGTTTTTTGGGGAGATTTTCAATTTTTCCACCAGTAATGAAGACATTAATAATTATTAATGTTATTGTTTTCTTGCTGGAAAAATTATTTCTTGACCGTTTGACTTTTGGAGATCTGTCAATCGGATATTTTTTCAAGGTTTATTTCTATCTTTGGCCTATATTCGAAACAAATAATTTTCAGATCTGGCAGATACTAACCTACCAATTTATTCATGGTGATTTGTGGCATTTATTTTTTAATCTATTTGCACTATGGATGTTTGGTGCGGAACTTGAAAATGAATGGGGTTCGAGAAAATTTCTTGTGTATTTTTTGCTAAGTGGAATTGGTGCAGGTTTAGTTCAACTCTTCATTGCACCAATGTTTGGAACTGCTGCTCCTACGATAGGAGCGTCAGGGGCAGTTTTCGGAATTCTTGTTGCTTTTGGTTTGAGTTATCCTAATCGTCCTATATTTATGTTCCCAATATTTATTCCTGTTCCAGCTAAAATTTTTGTATTGATTTATGCTGGAATTAATCTTCTTATGGGAATTTCAGGAACAGGAGGTAACATAGCTTACTTTGCTCATTTGGGAGGTGCTCTGACTGGATTTATTTTATTTAAATTCGGAGATAGATTAGGAATATACAGATTTTTTGAGCGTATTTTTTCTGGCAGAAGAAGGATTCTTAATTACTATGAAGAAGAACGAAGAAGTGTTTATCAACCTTTCCCGGGTGAAAGAACTATTGTTTACCGTGGTGAAAGAAGTCATAACGATTTTGTCTCGTCGGTATTCAGTGTTAATGGTGAAGAAATTACTCAGGCTAAAATTGATGAAATATTAGATAAAATTTCCGAAACTGGATATCAGAACCTAACAGATAGGGAAAAAGCAATTCTTTTCGAATTGAGTAAGAAAATCAAATAACTCCTCCTTTAACATATAAATCAGATTATTAGTAATGTTTGAATATTAAAATTATGAAGAATTTTGAACGAAAAAAAACACGTAAAATAATGGTTGGGAATGTTCCCGTTGGCGGTGGATCACCGGTCTCTGTACAAACAATGACTAAAACAAAAACAAATGACGTTGAAGCTACAGTTAATCAGATTATAAGATGCAAAGATGCTGGAGCCGATATTGTCAGGGTTACAGTCAATGATAAGGAAGCCGCAGCGGCAATTGGGGATATTGTCAAAAGCGTTGATATTCCAATTGTGGCTGATATTCATTTCAATCATATTTTTGCTCTAAAATCAATTGAAGCCGGTGTTGCAAAGGTCAGAATTAATCCCGGCAACATTGGAACAAAGGAAAGAATCAAAGAAGTCCTTTCGGCAGCCAAGGATAAGAAAATTCCAATTAGAATCGGAGTAAACTCTGGCTCTTTGGAAAAAGATTTACTCGAAAAATATTCCTATCCGACTGATGAAGCTCTTTATGAAAGTGCGATGAGACATGTTGAACACGCGGCTTTAAATGGTTTCGAAGATATCATAATTTCAGTGAAATCAACAAGCGTTCCTTTGATGATATCTGCATATAGGTTAATTGCCCAGAGAACTGATTTCCCTTTGCATCTCGGAGTAACCGAAGCTGGAAGAACCAAAGTGGGAACTATCAAATCTTCTGTTGGAATTGGAACTTTACTTGCAGAAGGAATTGGTGATACCATCCGAGTTAGCCTTACTGATGAGCCAGAAAAGGAGGTTGAAGTCGGCAAGGAAATACTTCGCTCTTTAGGTCTTGCTCAAAGAACAGTTGAAATTATATCTTGTCCTACTTGTGGAAGGCTTGATTTTGATTTGTTCAAAGTTACTGAAGAGCTTGAAAAAAAATTAAATGGAATTAAAAAACCGGTTAAATTGTCTGTTCTTGGTTGTGCCGTTAACGGTCCTGGAGAAGCCAGAGAAGCTGATATTGGAATTGCAGGTGGCAAAGATGGCGGAATCCTCTATATAAAAGGAGAGATGGTTAGGAAAGTTAGAGAAGATGAGCTTGTTAATGCTGTTTACGAAGAAGTAATGAAATTTCAACCAGGAGAATGATTCTCAAAGAATCTATCATACCAAAGAGCAAGTTCTATCAGCATAAAAATTTTGGTTCCATTATTTTGTTTTTCGTTTTTATGTTGTTTTATGATGAAATTTATATAATCTTTATTAAATAGTTCATCGTTAAACAGCAAACAACTATTTATCACTGAAATAGAATAATCATACCATTGATTTCTGAGCCATTCGGTTACGGGAGCCCAAAAGCCCTGTTTTTTCCTGTTTATTATTTCATCTGGAATAATTCCTTTTACTGCATTTTTTAGGATATTCTTTGTAGTTTTTTTGTCAGGGGCTTTTAAATCGGGATGAATTGACATTGTAAACTCAATCAGCCTGTGGTCGAGAAATGGCACTCTTGCTTCAATACTATGAGCCATACCAATTTTATCAACCCTCATCAGCAGAATTTCAGGAAGCCTTTCAATTAGCTCAATAAAAAGAATTCTCTGTAAATAATCAATATCAGAAGATATTTCAAGAGCCTGACGATGCATAGTATCGGCAAAATATATGGGTATTTCAATTAAATTGTGGTGGTCGGGGTTTAAAAGCGATTCGAGTTCTGTCGGTGAAAAAACCGAAGCACCACCCCAATATAATTGATTACCGAATGCTCCACGCCTGAAATATTCAAGAATTTGATTATTTTTATTCTTGAGTAAAAGTTTAACAATGTAATAAATTGATTTTCGGATTTTGAGTGGGAGGCGATTGAAAAATTTCCAGTAGCTTTTCTCAAAAAGAAACTCTCTTAACATCCAGGGATAACCTACAAATTGCTCGTCGCTTCCTTCGCCGACTTGAACAACAATAGTTCCAGATTCTCTGGTTAATTTACTCAAAAACCATAATGGGATACAAACGGGATCACCATTAGGTTCATCTTCGTGCCAAGTCAGTTCCTGCAAAATTGGCAATGAATCTTTGTCATCAATCAATATTTCGTGATGATTTGTTTTGAAAAGATTTGAGACCAGGCTGGCATATTCCAATTCATTGTATTTTTTTAGTTCCTTGAAACCTACAGTGTAAGTGTCAACAGGTCTATCCATCAGTTCGGACATTAAAGCTACATTCAAACTTGAGTCAATTCCACCACTGAGGAAAACACCAAAAGGAACATCGCTCATCATTCTATCCTTAATGGCAGTTTTTAATATTTTCAAAATCTCATAATTGATTTCTGGTAAGCTAAGTTGAATATAGCCGTTGAAATTGTTTAGCGGTGACCAATATCTTTTTAATTCAAACGTGCCATCTGATTTCAGATTCAGGTAATGCCCTGCCGGTATTTTGTGGATGCCTTTGAAAAGGGAAGAGCGGTTACTACTCATTCCGTAATTCAAATAATTGATAAGTTCATTTTTATCAATTTCCCGGGAATAGGAAGGATGTTCCAGAATAGATTTGATTTCAGAACCAAATATAAAATTGCCATCGGCGAAAGTATAATAGAAAGGCTTTTTTCCAACTCTGTCTCTTGCACAAAATAATTCCTTTTTTTCATCATCCCAGATTGCAAATGAAAACATTCCATGAAGTTTATGAATTACGTTTTTACCATATTCAGAGTATCCATATAATATTGATTCGGTATCTGTGCGGGATTTGTATTTATAGCCTTTCTTTTCAAGTTCCTGCCTTAAACTCGAATGGTTGTAAATTTCACCATTGAAAACAATAGTGTATCTGCCATCGGTTGTTGACATTGGCTGATGACCGGCTGGTGTTAAGTCAATAATTGAAAGCCTTCGGAAGCCAAATCCGCATTTTTTGTCATCAGAAATCCACAATCCTTCATCATCTGGACCTCTGTGATAAATTATGTCGGTCATTCTTTTTAAAATGGCAGCAGAAATATCCGTTGACTGTCTGCCATATTTTATAATGCCTGTAATACCACACATTGCAAAGCCCTGCTAAGATTTCAAGTCTTTGTTTAAGTGAAGTATTTCCCCCTTGTAAATAACATCGAGCATTTCTTTAACGGCGGATTCTATACCAACAAAGATAGATCTTGATATAATTGCATGACCAATACTGAATTCATCAAAAATTGAGCCATCGCAAAGTGCTGTTGTGTTCAAATAATTCATTCCGTGACCGGCAGCAACTTTAAGGCCGGATTGTTTAGCAAATCTTCCTGCAAATTTTATTCTTGTAATTTCATTTTTAATTTCTGATGAATCTTTGAGTAGAGAGTAGTTGCCTGTGTGAAGTTCAACCATATCAGCTTCGGAAATCAATGCAGCTTCGATTTGATTTTCTAATGGTTCAATAAAAAAGCTGACTTCGATATCATTATCATGCATTTTTTTAACGAGATCTTTGTAAAAATCTAAGTTAAGCGTTAAGTCGAGCCCCCCTTCGGTAGTTCTTTCCATTCTTTTTTCGGGGACAATTGTAACGAGAGCAGGTTTTAAATCGCAGGCAATATGAATAATCTCATCGGTTGCAGCCATCTCCAGGTCGAGTTTAGTTTGGAGGACATCTTTCATAATTCTGACATCTCTGTCAATTATGTGCCTTCTGTCTTCACGCAAGTGTGTTACAATTCCGGAAGCCCCGGCATTCTCTGCAAGTAATGCAGCCGTTACGGGGTCAGGTTCGGTTCCTCCACGTGCATTTCTTAGAGTTGCAACGTGGTCAACGTTCACATTTAATCTGATCATAATTAGTTTTAAACTAAAATTAAATTACAAAATTAGTTGATTTTGATTATTTATTAATAGGAAATATCAAATCTGAAATCAAAAGATAAATAAAGTTTGTTACCACCACCATTCTCTTTTGGATTTTCTGGTCATCAGGTCATTTATAGCATCAATTGGTTTAACATTTTCAAAAAGAATTTTATGAACCTGTTCGACTATAGGAAGCTCAACACCGTGCTTAGTGCTTAAATCGTAAGCAGATTGAGTTGTGAAAACACCTTCAGCAACCATTTTCATATCATAAACTATTTGTTCAAAACTTTTGCCTTTTCCAATTTGCTCACCAACATATCTATTTCTGCTGAAGCGACTATTACAGGTAACAATTAAGTCACCCAAACCAGAAAGCCCTGAAAAGGTTTGGGCATTGGCTCCGAGTGCAATGCCAAGGCGTGACATTTCAGCAAGACCACGTGTAATTAAAGCAGCTTTAGTATTATCACCAAGACCGAGACCATCAATGATGCCAGCAGCTATTGCAATTACATTTTTGACGGCACCACCTAATTCACAACCAATAACATCGTCGCTTGAATAAACCCGGAAATAATTATTTGAGAAGATATTTTGAATCTCTTTTGCAATGAGATAATTTTCGGAAGCTGCAACGACAGTTGTTGGGATTTTTCTTGCAACTTCTTCTGCATGACTGGGACCAGTCATGATAACATAGGAATCAAGACTAACATTGAAATTATCATTTAGAATTTCTGAAATTCGTCTGAGGCTGTTTTTTTCGATCCCTTTTGCAACATTGACTATTGTTTTACTGCTTAGTTCAATACTTGATTTAGAAAGTGTTTCGACTATGAATTGTGTTGGAATGGCAAGAATTAATAAATCATTACTTAATGCTTCATTTAAATCAGTTGTGGTATAAAGATTGGGCGGAAGAGAAATATTTTTTAGATAATTAGAATTGGTATGGTTTAAATTAATTTCTTCGGCAACTTCAGATTCAAACGACCAAAGGATCACATTAAAATCTTTTTCGACGAGTAACTTGGCAAGGGCTGTTCCCCAACCACCGGCACCAATTACTGATATTTTATTGTATTGACTAGCCAAGTAATTAAGTATTTTTATGAATATATCAGGCAGTTGAAGTGGTCTTGCACTTAATCAATTGAAGTTTTGTAAAACGATTTTCTGTTCCTTTTAGTAGTCTGATGATATTTTTTCTATGTGCAAAAATTAAAATTAATGAGAGAATAATCGAAAAATAAATTAAGATACTATATCCGGGAATGTCAACGTGGAATAGATTATACCGCACAAAAAGTGATGAAGGAAAAGCAAAAGCAGCTGAAATAGAGCCAAGTGAAATATAACCGGAAAAAATTACAGCTAAAATAAAAATACCTACTGCTATACTAACATCAACGGGCGCTATAGCCACTAACATTCCTGCTGCAGTATTAATTCCTTTGCCGCCCTTAAAATTTACAAAAGCAGACCATATATGACCACAAACCGCAGATAAACCTGCTATCCATTTAACTATAGTTGAGTCCTGAAACCAGGTGTAATTTCCTAAATTGATGTCTTTGCCTACAAATTCAGCTATTACAAGTACAGCTATTACTCCTTTTAATATGTCGAAGACCTGAACAATCAAGCCCCATTTCCAACCAAGCACCCGAAATGCATTGGTGCTTCCCATATTGCCGCTGCCTTTGTCACGAATGTCGAAACCAAAGAATCTTTTGCTTATAATGACCGCTGAGGGTATAGAACCGATTAGATAACTAAGTATTATTACTAATATTAACTTAATTATACTTTCCATTCTTAAATCTTATAAAATGTTAAAACTAAATAAATTAATAATTACAAAACGTTTTATCCCTTTTGAAATTGTAATTTATCAGCTTTTGTAAATATTGACAATTAACATCACGTTAAAAATAATTAATTTTTAGTAAATTTTGTTAAAATTTGAAAAATAATATAA
>CALHRB010000291.1 GCA_938038165.1 Candidatus Kapaibacterium sp.
AATAAAATCATCAAAATCGGTTTCGACGATTCTTCCTTCAACATCAAATTTGTTTATATTTAAATTATAATTTATTAATTTTGGTTTTTGTTTAGTAAAGGTTACAACGCCACTATAGCCTTTTTTTGAAGAGCAATGACTAAAAAAGTAATAATAACCGGCTGGTGCCTTTAAGTCATTATAAACTTGATTTTCGTCCACTTTTGTTTCCTGGAGGCATATTATATCAGGCTTTTCTTTTTCAATATAGTCAAAAAGTTTGTTTTCGTATGAAATTTTATCAAACCTTTTACTTGGATTTTGCCCAGTTATAGATCTATAGCCATTGATATTCCATGAAATTATTTTCATTTTAAATTATTAAATTTTTTCAATCATTATGCTCGGGATTCAAAGGTTCAATTTTCCATTTGGGTATATCAAAATTAGGTTCTTCGATGTAAACATATCCATTTTGTTCGAATACTACAAATTTTTTTAAACCTTTTTTACCCTGTTTTTGAAATTTATTTTCACCTGTTGATAATGAATAAGTCCAGCCATGCTCAGGACACATAACAAAGCCGTCTTTTAGAATTCCGTTATGAATTTTGTCAATATGACGATGAGGACAAATATTATAAACGGCAAACAATTCACCCTTATAGCGAAAAACTGCTAATTGCTTTTCAAATTCTTCCCCAAATTGAAACTTTTTGCCTTTCCCTTCGTAAATTTCGGAAGACTGACACAGAACAAGGTATTTTTTTCCTTCAATTTCTACTGCTTTGAATTTGAAATTATCGTTTGACATAAATTAAAGAGATTTATTCTGAAATCTTTATCTTTTCGCCTGATATAAATCCTTTTTCAGTTGATTGAATTTTCGATGCTTGATAGAAAACATCGTGTTCATAGCATAATACCCATCCTTCTTCGTATGCTTGAGGTATAATCTTCTTTTTTTCTTCAATGGCTGTCAAAGGGAAATTATCATAACCCATAACATAAGGAATAGGCACATGAGCGTTAGTAGGACATAAATCGGCACAGTAGTATAAGGTGGTTCCGGTATCACTAATTTTAACAGTCTGCATAGCTTTTGTGTGTCCATTGACAGGAATAACAGAAATACCCTGAAAAATTTCACCCTCGCCATCAATAGTTTCAAGCAATCCTTCGGCTAAAAGAGGCATAAAGTCATCTTTGAAAAAAGAAGCTCTGTCCTTTTCTGTGGGATTTTTTGCCCAATTCAAATGATCCTTTTGAACATAAAATTTAGCATTTGGAAGAGAGGGAATAATCTGATCCCCTATTTTTTTTGTAGCACCACCCACATGGTCGAAATGTAAATGAGTCAGAATTACAGCGTCAATATCCTCCGGTTTGATATTAAATTCTTTCAACGCTGTGTCCAAAGAAGATTTTGATTTATCAATGGAATAAATACTTGCTAATTTGTCGCTTAATTTATTGCCATTACCTGTATCAATAAGAATTTTTTTGTTTTCCCACCTAACCAAAAGAGGTCTGGCAGATAATGGTATGCGGTTCAACTCATCACCCGGATGATAAGCTTTTGACCATAAGGCTTTTGGAACTACGCCAAACATAGAGCCGCCATCAAGAGCAAAAACTCCTGTATCTAAAACATCAACTTTAAATTTACCTATATTCATATTATTTTATTTGAAAATTATAGAAACAATCTCAACTTAATTAATTTTTGCCAATTCACAAAAATGGAATAAACGATGGATAAGACTTTTAATACAATAAATCATTTTACAAAACGGATAAAGCTACAACTTTGGAAAATTACTAATATATAGTTAATTTTGTTGTTTGCAAAAAATTTAATAGAACTAAACATAATATAGAAATTAGGAGCTAAAAAACATGGGAACTATGGAAAAAATGCGGAGAACTTCACCATATTTACTTGCATTATTTGTTATAATATTTGTAGGTTTTATGGTTGCTTCCGATGCAGACATAAGTAATCTTATCAGACAAACTACTAACCCTCAGACTGCTGAAATAGGTGTTGTAAACGATGAAAAAATACTATACAAAGATTTTGAGGAAAAAGTTCAGGAACAAATTGATCAGCAAAAGCAGCAAGCAGGCGATGAGGGATTTGAAATTGATTATAATCAAATTCGAAGCTCAGTTTGGTCTCAAACTATTGAGGATATTTTAATAAAACAGCAAGCCAGAAACATAGGCATGTTCGTTTCGGACAAAGAAATTTTAGATATATTGTTTGATAATCCCCCTGACTATCTAAAAAGACCTTTTACCGATTCCTCCGGAAAATTCTTAGCCGATCAATATTATGAAATTATTACTAAACCTGATATCATTTATCAGAGACTACCTCAGGATATGTCACAGGAAGAAAAAAAGGAAATAGTTTCAACATTTAAAAAGGACCTAATTAAGATTGAACAATTTTTAAGAGATGAAAAATTAAGAGAAGGATTAAGAAATATAGTTTCAACGGCAACTTCCTTTATCTCGCCCACTTATGCCAAACAAAAATACATTGAAGAAAACTCAAGAGCCAGTGTTAGCTTTATAAAATTGGATATTAATTCAATCCCAGATAATCAAATTAAAGTCTCCGATGATGAAATTCAAAATTTTTACGAAAATAACAAACGTTTTTATCCTCAAAGACCAAAAAGAAAATTAAAGTTTGTTACGTTTAAACTGGTTCCCTCTGACAAGGATACAACGGTAGCCAATAAAAATGTAACAAAGATTAAAAACGCTCTACAAGAAGCTCCTACATTTGAGGAAAAAGACACAGTGTTTACTAAAAAGGCAATGGAATTTCAGGGTGAAACAATTGAATATACGAATTTAAATGACTTGAATCCTGATCTTTTGCCTTATCTATCCTCCGCTCAGGTCAGAGAGGTTATCGGACCGGTTTTTCTTAAAGATGCAATTTATTTCTTCAGAGTTGATGACAGGAGAAGCGGAGATAATCCCGTTGTAAAAGCCTCACATATTTTAATTAATTTTGGGACGAACAAGGATAGTGCTAAATCTGAAGCAGAAAAAATCCTTAAAAGAGCAAAATCTGGTGAAGATTTTGCTGAACTCGCACGAACTTTTTCCGAAGATAAAGGTTCAGGCATGCAGGGTGGTGATCTTGGTTATTTTGGCAAAGGAAAAATGGTAAAACCATTTGAAGATGCTGCCTTTGCTGCTTCAGTTGGTTCAATAGTCGGACCGGTTGAATCTCAATTCGGCTATCACATCATTAAAGTCGTTGACAAACAATCAACAGAAATAAAATACAGTCAAATCGTTATAAAACCTGAAATGTCAAGAGCTACATCAAGAAATATAAATAGAAATGCCAAAGATTTTAAGACAAGAGTTGATGAAGGTACTCCCTTTGATTCAGTTGCTAAATATTATAATCTCATTGCAAGAGAAACCGACTTTTTCGACAGAGATCGTCCGGTTCTTGGTTCAAATTATCTATCGAATTTAGCTTTTGAAGAATCAGTTGGAAAAACTCTCGAACCAATAGAAATCAAAGGTCAGGGAGGAATTATAGTTGCTCAGATTATCGACAGTCGTCAGGCAGGATTTGCTCCATTAGTAGATATTAAAGATAAAATAAAACAAAACCTCGTTAGAATCAAAAAGCTTGATGCTCTAAAAGCTAAAGCCGTTGAGCTTTATAACAAAGTAAAAAATTTAGGCTCATTGAGTAATGCTGCTGAAGTTGTTAAACCTTATGAAGTTAGGACAGTAAATGATGTAATTAACAACGGCATCGTTCCCGGTTATGGTCAAGATATAGCATTCACAAACAAAGTATTTTTGCTTCCACTCAATAAAATTTCCGAACCGGTAAGAGGCGAAACAGGTTATTATATTATTGAAGTTCACAGCAAAAACATTCCAGACGAAAAGACTGCTTCGGCAAATTTGC
>CALHRB010000292.1 GCA_938038165.1 Candidatus Kapaibacterium sp.
TGCATTCCTAATGTTCCTTCGACGAGATTTAATGAAAGACTTGTATTTGTTAGCTCATATATAATATCGCTTGCTTTTGCAAGGTATTCCTCAAGCACCCTGTAAAGATTACCCAAAGGACAGCAATAAACGAGATTGCCAAGTTCAGGGATGACATCAATTGAGTAAGATAGTCTATATTGAAATATGCTTTTCATCGATGCCCAGTTTTCAGCTTCAAATCTTGCATATACATTGTCAATAGGCGTACCTTCGAGGTTCTCAATTTTACCCGTCAGCTTCACTTCATCGAGTATTGAAATATCGAAGCTGTATGCCGAGAGTTTATAAATTCGCTTTGGATTTACATTGAATTCATATTCATTACCTTCCCAGAGCTTATCCTCTCCGGAAACCTTGCTACCGACCTTACCGATAAAGAGCATATTATCAAGTATTGGTTCTTCTCCAAAGAACAAAGCACAATACCTGTTAACTTTTATGTTGGTAGCATCGAGAACAAAGAACATCGCTTTTTCATCATCTTCATATTGGCAGGCAAGATGATTGATGGAAAATGGAAGCTCGTCGATTGCATAGCTTCCTTCTTCAGTATTCAAATCTTTCTTCACTGATTCGAGCAGGAAAATATCAGTTTCAGTTCCTGTATTCTGAAACAATTCAGTATAGCTGTCCGAAACTGCAAACAGTACAGCCTGCTCTCCGAACAGGTATTCGGTATAGCGATATTTCTGCCAAAACCTCATCGTTCATTATTAGCTGTAGGTAATATTAGTAATTACAGCAACATCGCCGGCTAATAGCTTCTGAGCATCTGCCGCTACTATGTCCGGAGGCTTAATTCCCTCGACATCCTTTCCTGTGCCACCAAGTTTCCAAGTTATTGCAGTGAACAATGTTCCCAATACGGTTAAATCTGATTCTTCAAGACCGGTATTTTTATATGAAACGAAAGTCATTGTAAGGCTTGCCGGACTATTATTTAGCTGCTGCTCGAGGTCATTATTGATTTTCCCAATCATATTAATAAATCCGTCGGGCTTCCTTAGAGTTGCATCAGTCTTTGCCTTATGAGAATAACCTGTTCCGATGGTTACCATAAACTTTGCATCCATCTTTTCTTTAACATCCTTGATGAATGCTGTCCATGAATTTGATGCTTCAGGAGCTTCGTTAGCTACAAGCGTAATCTCTCCCTTGTTTGAGGCATCACTTGAGGCATCTGCAGGCGTGATGTCGGTTTCATCTATTCCCGAAAGAATAAGATTTGTTTTCGGAAATCTCCAAATAGCTCCGTCCGCTCTATTTATATCTATGTTATCGGAGCCTTGAGAGCTCGAGCCGGGCTTTAAAATCTTATAAGTCGAGGATTGAAGGTTATTGAATTTCCAGAGTTCCGTTATATTACCGGAATCAATCAAATGCACCCAGCCAAATGGAGAGCCGGTTAATATGATTTTTTTATCTGTTGTCGTTGGCATATTGTACCTCCTTAATTTAGTTAGTAATTAGTAATTAGCAGTTGGCAGTTTTTTAGATATTATCGATTGTGTGATTTTGCAACTTCTCGTTGCTAACTTCTAACTGCTCACTGTTATATGGCACTGCTTTAATTTCGTTAAGCAAGTCCACCACGAGCTTGAATGGCTTGTCTTCTAAAATCTTAATCATTTTATTAAGCGTTTTGGAACTTATAATATATTCCTGTTCAATATTATTTTTCAACTCGTGCATACATCACCTTCCGTATCTCCTAAATATTCAACATGCAGATAACCTCCTAAGATTTGTTTAAAAGCACCATTCGGCAGTGTTACTCTCCAGCTTATATCCCTTTGACCGCAAACAGGCCAGTCAACCAAAACAATTGCACTTCCCTGCAATGAATTATTATACCATTCATTTGTCGGGGCAGGAGCTCCTCCCTGGTTATAATGACCGCTTAAATCTATTGTTCTCCAATTATCACCCGGAGCAGATACTTCCAATTTCTGAGGTTGTTGCGTGAACACTTGAACCATCGTATCCCGATATTCCTTGACTTCAACATAAACATCAACCTGATAAAAACCATTGAATGGCAATCCTTGTGAAACGTCTGCCGGGACGCTCCCTGAAAAAACGGATATTGGCTCGACTGCCGAGGCAGGTATCTCGAATCTTCTGAACCAATTTGTGCTTGTCTGCTTTCTCTCGAAGCTTACCAAGAGCCATGCATCGCTTGAATAGCTAAAAGAAAACTCTGCCTTGACAACTTCATACAAATCCGTATCTGTTCTAGTGTCAATTCTTTTATGGTTATCGGGCATCGGATTTGTAGAAAGGTTTTTTATATTGAACCATGAGCCATCCTTTGCCGTATAGACAAACCTACGACCTTTGATTTCCTGCCAGTCTGAAATAGTATCATCACAGCCGATGAAGTGCATAGTTCCTAATGTTCTTGGAATATTATCATCATATCCTTCTGACAAATTAATATTCCATGTTGTATTATTCAGAAAATGGCTCGTCGCATTAAAAGGGGTTATTTCCGCTCTCGGATTCAGATGGTCAACGGCATCATTATCTTCATAAGTCCAAGACAGGCTGTCCCATGTACACCATTGAACTCCATCCCAAATCCAAACCTTGCTGTTGTAGTAAACAGAATAACCTTTGTGCGAAACATTCAAACCGGTCGGAAGAGTGGAAACATTCTCAAGTCTTCCCTTGATTATCTCCGAAAAATTCATATCCAAATCATCGAGTATTGACGTTGCTGGCATTTGGTTCCTCCTAACCGATGATAACCACGTTATAAACTTTCCCGGTAGCAGGAGCAATCTTGAAAGTAAATTTCGCAGTGTTCGTGTCAAATCTTTCAATAAGCGGATAAGCCGTGTATCCTGTAGTGTTTTCATAAACGTCAATAAAAATATCTTTGTTACCTAAGTTGTGAGCTATCGAAAATGTAGTTGTTGTGCTGTCTCCGGTAATTGTGCCGAGAACTTTCTTATTCTTATATGCTCCCTTTATTGATAATTGATTCCCAACAATTTCGACAGTGGAATTATCTACGTTTACCTTCAGCCCGCTTGCAGTCTTTGTGATTCCTCCAGTGGAATCGAGCTTTGCTTGTAATGTATCGGCAATTATTTCAATGGATTGGTTGTCAACATTAACTTCAACCTGATTACCTGTCTTAGAAAGACCAGCACCTGCAACTAATTGAGCGACACCATTAAATTATTGAATCCTGCCTGAATTGTGTTCATCATCATCTTTGACTTGTTGCCTATACCTTCAGAAGCTATTGCAAATGCCGAATCTGTTGAACCAATAGAATTAGCGACTGCATTAAAATCGTGCGATGCCATTTGAGCATTTTTTCCCGAGAGAAGCATAACCGATCCTGCGGCTTCAACTGATGAAAAAATTTGAGTTGCAGATTTGCCGGCACCTTCAATAGCAGTTCCGATTTTCTTTAAGGACTCCTGCAAGCCTTCCTTGCGTAATGATTCGAGTGATACTCCTGCTTTTTGCATTATAGGAGCTAACGTTGCTCCAGGTTTTGCAAGTTCTGTTAACGCTGCTCTGATTTGAGTAGTTGCTTGTGCTGTTGGTGTTCCTTGTTTTGTCATTGTGGCTATTGCGGCAGCAACCTGATTGAATTCAACCACAAATGCTGCCGCAGTTGGAATTACATTGGATAGCGAAGCGTTAAGTTCAGGAATTGTAGTTTTACTAACATTAACAGCACCAAAGAAAATATCTGCTACTTGTCCTGCTTTGCTTGCTTCGATTTTGTAAGCATTCATAACAGATGTCAAACCATTAATTGAATCTTGAGTGGAAGTCAGTCCGGCTGTTGCAAGCTTTGAAGCAGTCTCTACGAAAATCATTCCTTCAGAAACATCAGCCATTCCGTCCTTAACTTTTATCGTCCCTGCTGAAATTGCATCATAAACACCTTGAGCTATTGCTCCTGCCGAATCCGTAACTTTTTTAGATAAATCGGTAGCTGCATTTGCAAATTCCTGAAAATTCTTGACTCCAAGCGTACCTATATTTCTTACTTGCTTATCCAATTCAATGAATGGCTCTTGAAATTGATTAAGTGTAGAGGTTATCTGCTCGATACCCATAGTGATCATGCCTAACTTGGCTAATTTATCGCCGAGCGAATCAGTATTTTCGGTTGTAGCTCTCATTTTTTTTAGTTGTAATTCCGCATCAGATATTTCCTTCTCAATTTTCTGATAAGCTTCTGAGCCTTCTTTCCCAGCGAGTTTGAGAGCTTGCTGTGC